>NZ_JBKOTX010000209.1:0-8677 GCF_047086965.1 Roseovarius halophilus (ex Wu et al. 2025)
TGACGCCGGGTGGTCATAGGCGATAGCCCTTGTTTTGCTGAAGGGAAGCCCGATGAGGGTGCCTGTAACGGGAATAGAACCGCACTTCAGCGGCACCACCCAATCAGGTAACACATTGGTTTCCCTACAGCTTTTCGCAGCTGCTAGGAGCCGTAGACCATGTCGGCTCACGTCACCACTTTCATCCACTTCCTGAGGACCTCAAGGGGATAGCCAGCGCCGTAGGCTTGTCCAACGCCGTCTGTCTGCCAACCTCCGATCTGGTCGATGACGTCGGCGGGGCACTCTACGGCTCTGAGCCGGTCGCGCATTGAGTGTCGGAAGCCGTGCATCGAACAGCCCTCAGGCACGTATTCCTTCAACCATTTGTTCAATGCGGCGCTGGCCGCGTTCGCATTGGTGGTCTCTGTCTTGTTGTACCGGGGAAAAGCAACCTCAGACTTCGCTTGTTGTGCTAGGACGCGCTCAGCGGCCCATCTAGCCTCACCCTCCAGCGGCACATCACGTTCGCTGCCTCTGGTCTTGAGACGTCTCCATGGGTGCGGGCGGATACGCGCAAACAGACCTCCCTCATCATGGGCGACAATGTCGTCACGGCTCATGCCTGCCGCTTCAGCGAGACGCATTCCGGTGTCCGAGACCATAGCAACCAACCAGCGCAATTCATCGTCCAGCACTCGACATTCAGTTTGAACCCGTTTCAACGACTCTCGTGGGACCGGATTGCGATCTGAGACACCAGCAGAACGGTCGTAGTAGACACCCGCGAACGGGTTGTTGATTGTTAGGCCCTGTTCGCTGGCCGCGAAGTTGACAACTGACCTCACGGTACCGAAGACCCTAGTCATGCTGCTTCCCGTCAGGCCTCGAGCGATCAGCGCGTCACGAAAGGCGTTGGCATCGGCTTTGGTGTAAGCGTCAAGGTATTGGTCCCCGCAGGCCTCCACAACGTAGCCACATGCCCTCTCAGCGGCCCGATAGAAGGTGGCAGGGCGATCTTTGCCCTTGAGATCGAGATAGATTCGGACGGCCTCCGACAACCGGACAGATGCAGATGAAATCGAGGGGGAGGGATGACCGGTCACTTCACCAGCCACGCCCTGCATACGCAAAAGGTGCTTTCCTGGCAGCTCGCAATCGCGACACCTCAGGTGGAACCAGTATTCGTCCAGTTGCTCCGCAGCTTTCCTTGCCCTGCTCTCAGCGATCCGGGCCGATCTAGTGCGAAGCGAATATGCGATCCGTGATGATCTGTAGTGGCTTCGAAGGTCTTTCGGGATTCGACGGCTGAAGTAGAAAATCCCATCCTTAACGAAGGTGAACTGGCGTGAAATGGTCTCCGACATGGTCTACGGCTCCTAGCAGCTGCGAAAAGCTGTAGGGAAACCAATGTGTTACCTGATTGGGTGGTGCCGCTGAAGGGACTCGAACCCCCGACCCCATCATTACGAATGACGTGCTCTACCAGCTGAGCTACAGCGGCCACTGTGGGTCCCTTAGCACTGGCGTGCAGCCAAGGAAAAGGGCTATTTTTCGGTCGCTGTTGCATCCGCGATCAGCTCCGCCTCCTCGGGCGGGTCGGCAGGCTCGGACGGTATCTTGTCACGTTGGCCGACGATCAAGGGCAACATCTCGGTGCCGCCAGGCATGGCGACCTCGCCAACGGGCGGACGGCGCCAGGCGAGCGTATCGAAGGCCTTGCAGTGCGTGCAGACAGGCGCCCAGTCCGCGTGAATCGTGTGGCATTTGTCGCAGATCCACTGCGGCCCGCGCGGCGCCGTCAGGGCCTTGGTCAGCCAGCCCCGCACCACGCTGTCGGGCTTGCCTTCACCCCGTTCGATCGCGGCCATGAGCGTCAGGCTGCGCGCGGTCGGGTCGGTCTCGATCAGGTCGCCCAATGCGCGGCGGGCCTCGGGGAAATCCTCGGCCGCGATGTGCAGTTCTGCCAGAAGCATCCGGGTTTCCGGGTCCTCGGGGTTGATCTTGAGCAGCGGCTTGAACCGCTTGATGCGCGCCTGCGGGTCCTCGTCCGGGACGATCCCGGCAAAGGCGCGGGCCAGGTCCGGGTGGGGATGACCGACCCAGGCCTTCTTGATGGCCTTGGTCGCCGCACGGGCGTTGCCCTTCTCGGCATGAACCTCGGCGGCCATGACGGCAGCGGGGATCAGTTCCGGCGACAGGCGGTCTGCCTCGAGCACGGACTCCTTGGCCTTGGCCGCGTCGCCGCTTGCCAGCATTTCCCTGGCCTGGGACAGGGCCAGCACGGCATCGCGGCGCGTATGCACGTCGCGTGGCAGCGTCCCGGTCTTGAGCTTGGCCCCCAGGGTTTCCCGCGCCCCCTGCCAATCCGCCTTCTCGGCCTGAAGGCGTAGCAGCGTATCCTGGGTCTCTTCATGGCGCGGCTTGAGCGCAAAGGCCTTTTCGGCGAGCTTCATGGCCGTGTCGGTATCCCCGTCCGAAAGCTTCTGCTTCATGATCCCCCGCACGCCCACGAAACGGGTACGCTCGTCCTCCAGAAGCTTGCGATAGGTGCGCTCGGCGGTCCTCCGATCACAGGCCATCTCAGCCGCCTGAGCCGCAAGCAGGTCGGTCAGATGCGGCTTGCCCAGGTACTTTTCGGCCCGCGATGCCTTGGTCATGGCCAGTTGCCCCTCGCCCGAGGCCAGCGCCATCATACCCTCGGACAGGGCGTCGAACCCCTTGCGCTCGCGGTTGCGCGAGAAGTAGCGCGAAATCGCCGTTTCGTCGCCGTTGAGAAACTTGAAAGAGGCGACCAGAAAGCCCGCCAGCTTGAAACCCAGCCAGACCAGCCCGACAAGCAGCCCAAGAACGACGACAAGCTCCAGCACGCTCATCGTCATGCCGAAACCGGCCACGTCGATCACGACTTCCCCTGGCACCTCCATCAGCAGAACACCGCCATAGGTAAGGGCCGTCACAAGGACCACGAAGGCCAGAATCTTCACTAGGGACCAGAGCATCGGGACAGCCTCAGTTTGTGTTCAGGGATTGGGACAGATCGGAGATCGCGGCCAGCGCATCGGCACGGGCCTGCGCCTTCGCGGTCCAGCCGGTCATCTCGGCCCGCGCCACGTCCGGCAGCGTGGCAAGTTCGGCCAGGGCGTCGGCGAGACGGTCTTCCTCGACCGCGGCCTCGGCCCGCGACAATACCGCGTCGGGGTCACTGCCCGCGCGCGGCTGGGTGGAACGCACATCGAACTGCTGGCGCAGGAAGGTGCCCAACCCGCCGGTTTCCCCGGCAACACCCTCTTCGCGGGCGGCGGCGAGCGCCGCGCGCGCGGCCGAGCCGAAGTCCTCTTCCAGGGTGGCCCGGTCAGCCACGCCAGTCTCGGCCGAGGCCGTGAGGGACTCCGGCAAGTCGCCAGCAACCTCTTGCAGGTCGCCCAGAAGCTCGTCGAAGGGGTCCCCCGCGGCGACGGCCACACGCAGCCGGTTCAGAGCCGCCCGCCCGGCCGCGGCGCGCGCCTCTTGCAGGGCCTGTTGTTCGAGCTGTTCCGCCTCGGCGCGGGCATTGCTCAGGTCCTCGGCTGCCTGTTCGGCAATCGCCGTGACATCCTCGCGTTGCGCAGCAAGATCGGCGCGCAGCGCGTCAAGCTCGCGTTCATAGGCGGCCATGGCGGTGTCGCTGAGCGTCCCGTCGGTATCCGGGCGCTTCTCGACATCGGTCAGGCGCGCGTCCAGCCCGTCGATGCGCTCGGACAAATCGGTTTCCAGCGCCTCAATCCGCTCGGTCAATCGCTGATAAAGCGCATCGATATCGTCTTGCAGCGGGGCAAGGTCCGGGGCGGGCGGGATGGACTCGATCTCGGCACCCAGGGCGTCGATGCGTTCGGATTGATCCTCGATCAGGCCGGCCAAGTCCGGACCACTGTCCTGCCGGGTGTCGAGGTAGGTTTCGACACCGTAGCCGAGTCCCCCGGCCGCAAGTCCGCCGATCAGAAGCGGCACAAGGCCGCCGCGCCGCTTGGCCGGCTGATCGGGCATCGCGGCAGGTGCCGGTCCCGGCCGCGCGGCCCCGATGGTGTCATCCTCGGGTGTGGCGTTCTCGGGGTCGGGCGCCACAGGCGTGGACACAGGTTCAGCTTCTGAAGCTTCGTCTTCGGGTATGGCCTCTTCCGAGGCCGCGTCCATGTCGGCCGCATCTTCCGCAGGGTCCTGCGAAGCGGTGGCAGAGAGGACCTCGGCATCCTCGATCGCCTCGGAGGCATTGTCATTGTCCGTATCAGGCGCATCCGATTGTGCCTCGGAGACCTCTTCCTGCGCCACAGGCTCCTGCGATTCGGGTACCTCTGATTGCGCTTGTTCCGACTTCTTCCTGGACGATTTCGCCACCTTAGCCACCCAAATCCTTGTTCCAATCGGCCCCAAGGCCAAACCTCAGCCTATCCTGCGCCTCGGCGGGTCTCAAGCGTCCAGGATTGCGACACGTCCCACCATCCCGGCCAGGCTTGGGGTATCGGCAACCTCGACACGCGCGGCATGCAGGGGCCCGGCGGCCTCGGCCACGGCCCCGCTCATGGCCAGCACGATCAACCGTGCCGCAAAAGGCCCCTGTCCATACAGTAGCCGCGCGGTCTCGGGCGAAAACAGGGGGAGCACCACCGTGGTATTCCCCATCAGAGCGCCCCGTGCCTGCCTTGTCAGAGTCTTGGGCACCTTTGCATAAACGACACGCTCTTCGCAGCTCAGCCCCGCCACCAAGAGCCGGTCCCGGATGTGGCCGCGGCTGTCTTCGCCACGCAGGTGAACCAGCGGGCCAAGGGGCCTTTCGTGCAGGATCAGGGTCACAAGATCCTCTGCGTTGCCGCGTGCATTCCGCGCCTCGAACCCGGCCTCTTGCGCGGCCGATGTCGTGCGATCGCCAACGCACCAGGCGGTGCGGCCCCGCCCCGGCCCGGCATAGGGCACCGCGGCAGCAGAGGTGAGGATGACATCGGCACCCGGGTCCACCGGCGCATGGGGCACCGGCGCGTAGTCAAACAGCGGGCTGACAAGGACGTTGAAGCGTGCAACGACATTTTCCGGCAGGGAACGCAGAAAATCCCGCGCGGCCGCTTCTGGCCGGGTCAGCAGCAATATCGGTGCATCCCGTGTCATTCGCCCCCGCCATTGTCGGATCATGTCCCGAGTGTTACCTCGGATGCGATCCAGCGCAACCGGGCGAGCCATGAATACCCCCCTGACCATCCTGGGCATCGAAAGCAGCTGCGACGATACCGCAGCGGCGGTTGTGCGGGGCCAACCCGGACAGGCCGACGTTCTGTCCTCGGTCGTTTCGGGGCAGGCCGATCTGCACGCAGGATACGGCGGCATCGTCCCCGAGATCGCCGCGCGCGCCCATGCGGAGAAACTCGATTTCATGGTCGAACAGTCCCTGTTGCAGGCCGATCTCACCCTGACCGATCTGGACGCGATTGCCGTCACGGCCGGGCCGGGGCTGATCGGCGGTGTTCTGTCGGGCGTGATGTGCGCCAAGGGTCTGGCGGCCGCCAGGGGCTTGCCGCTGCTGGGCATCAACCACCTCGCCGGGCACGCGCTGACACCGCAACTGACCACAGGACTGCCCTTTCCTTATCTGACGCTTCTGGTCTCGGGCGGACATTGCCAGTTCCTGCTGGTGCGTGGTCATGCGGATTATACGCGGCTTGGGGGCACGATCGACGACGCCCCGGGCGAGGCTTTCGACAAGGCCGCGCGCCTTCTGGGGCTGCCGCAGCCGGGCGGACCCGCGATCGAGACAGCGGCGCAGGACGGCAATCCGGCGCGGGTCAAGCTGCCCCGGCCGCTTCTGGACCGGGACGATTGCAACATGTCCTTCTCCGGGCTCAAGACCGCGATCCTGCGCGCCCGCGATGATCTGGTGCAGGACAACGGGGGGCTGACACGGCAGGATCAGGCCGATCTTGCGGCCAGTTTCCAGGCCGCTGTCGTCGATGTCCTGGTCGAGAAATCGCGACGCGCGGTCGTGGCGGCCCGGCACCTTGTGCCCGGGCTTTCGCGTTTCTCGGTTGCAGGGGGCGTGGCCGCCAATCGTACCATCCGAGGCGGGCTAGACACGGTTTGCGCTGATCAGGGCCTCGTGTTCAGCGCCCCGCCGCTGGCGCTTTGCACCGACAATGCCGCGATGGTCGCCTATGCCGGGCTGCTGCGTCGCGCCAGGGGCGAAGACGACGACATGACCCTGGCCGCGCGGCCGCGCTGGCCGCTTGATGCAATCAGCCCGGGCCTTCTGGGCAGTGGCAAGAAGGGGGCCAAGGCATGAGCATCGCCGTCGCCGGGGCCGGCGCCTTCGGGACGGCGCTTGCAGTGGCCCTGTCCGTGAACGGGCCAGTCACGCTCTGGGCTCGCGACGCAGAACATGCCGCCGCGATGGCCCAAGAGCGCGAGAACAAGCGCCGCCTGCCCGGCGTGGCCCTGCCCGCGACCGTGTCAGTCACCTCGGATTCCGCAGCCCTGGCCAGGGCCGAGACGGTTCTCGTGACGGTTCCGGCGCAGCACCTGCGCGGCTGGTTGACCGCGCATCGGGCCTTCCTGGCCGGCAAGCAGCTTGTGTCGTGCTGCAAGGGGATCGACCTGGAAACCCTCCGGGGCACCGCCGCGCAGATCACCGAGACCATACCCGATGCCACCCCCGCAGTCCTGACCGGGCCCAGCTTTGCCGCTGACATCGCCGGTCAGCTTCCCACGGCGCTGACACTCGCCTGTGCAGACGCTGAAACAGGCGAGGCGCTGCAAGCCAGACTCTCGACCCCTGTGTTGCGGCTCTATCGCAGCACCGATCTGGTCGGCGCCGAACTGGGCGGGGCCCTCAAGAACGTCATCGCGATCGCCTGCGGTGTCTGCATGGGGGCAGGCTATGGCGAAAGCGCCCGGGCCGCCCTGATGACCCGTGGCTTTGCAGAGATGCAGCGCCTGGGCGCGGCGCTGGGCGCGCAGCCGGAAACGCTTGCCGGCCTGTCGGGATTCGGTGATCTGGCCCTGACCTGCACCTCCGGGAAATCGCGGAATTTCCGCTATGGCCGGGCCATCGGCGCGGGAGAGAGCTTCGACCCCGGCACCACCGTGGAGGGGGCTACAACCGCCGCCGCGCTGATCCAGCTGGCCGGTCAGTTGGCGCTGGACCTGCCTATTTCGAGTGTGGTCCATGGGCTGACAACCGGCCATATGGACCCTGACACGGCCCTTGGGGCCCTGTTGGCCCGCCCCCTGAAGGAAGAATGACATGCGATATGCCCTGATCTGTCACGACAAGCCCGGCCACCTTGAGGTCCGCAAAGCCAACCGCGAGGCCCATCTCGCCTACGTCGCGGAAACAGGCGTGGTCGAGATGGGCGGCCCGCTGTTGTCGGACGACGGCGAGATGTGCGGCAGCCTGGTGATCCTGGCGGTCGAGACCCGGGCCGAGGCACAGGCCTGGGCCGATGGCGACCCCTATGCCCGGGCAGGATTGTTCGACAGTGTCACGCTCATGCCATGGAAAAAGGTCGTCGGATGATGCGCCACTGGCTGTTCAAAACCGAACCGGGCACCTGGGGCTGGGACGACCAGGTCGCCCGAGGCGCGGCCGGCGAGGAATGGGACGGCGTGCGCAACTACCAGGCCCGCAACGCCATGCGAGAGATGTCCTTGGGCGACCGCGGGTTTTTCTACCATTCGGTCAATGAAAAGCGGATCATGGGCATCGTCGAGGTCATCGCGAAATCGCATCCCGACAGCACCACCGACGATCCCCGCTGGGACTGCGTAGATATCAAGGCTGTGCGGCCTTTCACGGTGCCCGTCACCCTGGACCGGATCAAGGCCGACCCGCGCCTGTCCGACATGGTGCTTGTCAGGAACGCGCGCCTGTCGGTACAGCCGGTCACCGCAGAGCAATGGCGGATCATCTGCGCGATGGCCGAGACGAACCCGGATTGATCCGAACCTCCCGCGCCCGTCACGGGCAAGGCCGATTTTCGGGAGCCGTTTTGCGTGCTGGCTACCAGAAAAGCAGAAAGGGCCCGGAGAGTTGCCCGGACCCTTTCCGTCACCCGCGTGCTCCCATAGCCACCAAACGCGTATTCGAAACTGGTCCGGGCCATCCTGGCCGTGTGAACGGACATAGCGCGTTTCGGGCAGTCAGGGCAAAGGCAAAACCCCTTGCATTCGTATCAAATGCAATAGGCCGGGGTGGCGCGGACCGCGGCCTCAATACCTGTAGTGTTCGGGTTTGAAGGGGCCTTCGGGTTTGACGCCGATGTAGGCGGCCTGTTCGGGGTCGAGCTTGGAGAGTTTGACGCCGATGCGCTCGAGGTGCAGGCGGGCGACCTTCTCGTCGAGGTGCTTGGGCAGGATGTAGACGCCGGGGGCGTAGTCCGCGCCATTGGTCCAGAGTTCCATCTGCGCCAGCACCTGGTTGGTGAAGGAGGCAGACATCACGAAGGAGGGGTGCCCGGTGGCGTTGCCCAGGTTGAGCAGGCGGCCCTCCGACAGCAGCAGGATGCGATTGCCCGAGGGCATCTCGATCATGTCCACCTGCTCCTTGATGTTGGTCCACTTGTGGTTCTTGAGGCTGGCGACCTGGATCTCGTTGTCGAAATGGCCGATGTTGCCGACGATGGCCATGTCCTTCATCGCGCGCATGTGCTCGATGCGGATCACGTCGCGATTGCCGGTG
>NZ_JBKOTX010000210.1:0-8570 GCF_047086965.1 Roseovarius halophilus (ex Wu et al. 2025)
TCAGTTTCCGGGCCGGGCCGGGCTTTGCGGACTGGACGGCCGCCCCACGGCAGATCGAGGGCGGGTTCGTCACGCTGCCGGGCGTGTTCTCGGCCGACGCCCGCCACCCGCGCCGACATCGAGCACGTCGGGCAGCGGGCCGGCCGGATAGTCCGGGTCAAGGCGCCAGATATTGCCGGTCTCGGCCACCAAGGGCCGAAAGGTCGATCCCGGCGCGGCGCGACTGCGCAGCGTCAACGCCATGTCGGACATCACGGCCGGGTTCGCGCGGAAATACGCATGACCCAAACCCGCGCCCGCCGACGCAACCTTGATGAAATGGACATTCCCGGCCCGCGTCAGGCTGGCGATCTCGTCCGCCTCGAAATCCCGGGCATCCAACCGCCCCAGCAGCGCCGCCGACCGCACGATCCGCGACAGGTTCAGCACCCGGTCGTTGTCGTTGGCGTAGATATTGATCTGCTCGAAGCCGTCGGCGAAACGCTCCGCGATCAGCCGCTGGCGGGCCACGCCGACATCAAGGTCCGGCGCCGCCATGATCAGGGTGCCGGTCTTCATCGCCTGCCGGGGGTTGTGCCCCGCCGCGCGGACCTCGATCAGAAGCTCGCGCAGCGCGGTGGTCATGATCGCGGTGCCACGCGAATGGGCGATGATATCGATCCGCTCAAGGCGCGGAACCCCGGCAAGGGCACGCAGGAACTGCTTGACGTGAAAGACCGAGAAATCGCCGGTCGTCACGTCGCGGAAATACTTGAGCAACCCGGTATCCGACGCGGGCCATGTGAGCGCCACCGGCACCCCCTGGCGGCCCGCGTAATGCCACAGGTTGGCGGTGGTCGCCACGGCACCGCCGAATTCGGTGTTGACCCCGTGGATGTAGACCAGAACCGAGCGCTGGCCCGTTGTCCGCAGGCGCGCGGCGATCTCGGCCTGCATGTGGCGCGTGGCCGCGTCATAGGCCTCACGCGCCTCTGGCAGCACGCGAAACCGCCCGCCGCGACGCCCGAAGGGCAACGGCGTTTCGGGCAAGCGGACAAGCTCTTTTGTCGACGTGACGGCCAACCGCGTGATGGGCTCGCCCGCGTCGGCATGGGTGCGCCGCACCAGCGCCGGCCAGTCCTCGGCAGAGCCGAAGCGCACACGCGCCGCCCCGAGCGCGACAGAATCGCTGCGCGCGGCGCCGTATGCCGCCCCCGCGCCCGGCGCCCCCGCCTCGGGTCGCCGGTCGGTCACGTACAGCACCTCCGGCGTGACATTGCGGAACGCGGGCGGGATGGACGCGGCCGGGTAGTTGTCGCCCGCCGAGTAAAGGTTGGGCGGCGCGGCCAGCCGCGTGGCCGAAAGATCGGCACAGCCCCCGAGGAGCACCAGCACCACGAGCGCCCTGACAAGCGTCGTCATCTGTCGGCCCGGTGCCTGCAGCCCCCTGTCCTTTCGCCGTTTGAATTCATTGCACGCCCCGGTTACATGTCTGCCAACATCATATTCCGGATCAATGAGAGCACAGCCAATGGCAGCCTATCAATACGTCTATCACATGCAGGGTGTCTCCAAGACATATCCCGGCGGCAAGAAATGCTTCGAGAACATCAACCTCAGCTTCCTGCCCGGCGTGAAGATCGGCGTCGTCGGCGTGAACGGCGCCGGCAAGTCGACCCTGATGCGGATCATGGCCGGTCTCGACACCGACTACACGGGCGAGGCATGGGCGGCCGAGGGCGCCAGGGTCGGCTACCTGCCGCAGGAGCCCGAGCTCGACCCGGCCAAGACCGTCCGCGAGAACGTGATGGACGCCGTCGCCGCCAAGCGCGCCAAGCTCGACCGCTTCAACGAGCTGGCCATGAACTACTCGGACGAAACCGCCGACGAGATGGCCACCCTGCAGGACGAGATCGACTCGGAGAACCTGTGGGATCTCGACGCCCAGATCGACGTTTCCATGGAGGCACTGCGTTGCCCGCCGGACGACGCGGATGTCACCACGCTCTCGGGCGGGGAAAAGCGCCGCGTCGCGCTCTGCAAGCTGCTGCTCGAAGCGCCCGACATGCTGCTGCTGGACGAACCGACCAACCACCTCGACGCCGAAACCATCGCGTGGCTGCAACAGCACCTGATCGACTACAAGGGCACCATCCTGATCGTCACGCACGACCGCTATTTCCTCGACGACATCACCGGCTGGATCCTCGAACTCGACCGGGGCCACGGCATCCCCTACGAGGGCAACTATTCAAGCTGGCTGGAACAGAAGCAGAAACGGCTGGAGCAGGAGGCGCGCGAGGACAAGTCGCGCCAGAAGACGCTGCAGCGCGAACTGGAATGGATGCGGCAGGGCCAGAAGGCCCGGCAGGCCAAGCAGAAGGCCCGGATCAACGCCTACAACGAACTGGCCAACCAGTCGGAGCGCGAAAAGATCAGCCGCGCGCAGATCGTCATTCCCAACGGGCCGCGCCTCGGCCAGAAGGTGATCGAGGTGAACGGCCTGACGAAACACATGGGCGACAAGCTGCTGATCGAGGATCTCGACTTCTCGTTGCCGCCGGGCGGCATCGTCGGCGTGATCGGCCCCAACGGCGCGGGCAAGACGACGCTGTTCCGCATGTTCACCGGGCAGGAGAGCCCCGACGAGGGCACGATCGAGTTCGGCGACACGGTCGAACTCAGCTACGTGGACCAGACACGCGACGCGCTGCCCGATGACAAGACCGTGTGGGAGGTCATTTCGGGCGGCAACGACATCATCCATCTGGGCGATGCCGAGGTGAACAGCCGCGCCTATGTCTCGGCCTTCAACTTCAAGGGCGGCGACCAGCAAAAGAAGGTCAACCTGCTCTCGGGCGGGGAACGCAACCGGGTGCACATGGCCCGCCTGCTGAAATCGGGCGGCAACGTGCTGCTGCTGGACGAGCCGACCAACGATCTCGACGTCGAGACGCTCCGCGCGCTCGAGGACGCGCTGGTGGATTTCGCCGGCTGCGCGGTGGTCATCAGCCACGACCGTTTCTTCCTCGACCGTATCTGCACCCACATCCTCGCCTTCGAGGGCGAGGCGCACGTGGAATGGTTCGAAGGCAACTTCGAGGATTACGAGGAAGACAAGAAACGCCGGCTGGGCCCGGACGCGCTGGAACCAAAGCGGATCAAGCACAAGAAATTCGTGCGGTAGTAAATCGGTCCTACAAAATGGTTAAGCATAAACATCCTACGGATCATGCTTTTACATTTAGCATTCATGGGAAAGCCGCTGAGCGGCTTGCGTTAAGGCTGTACGGCTTCACGAGAGCAGTATGGCCAGAGGCTTGGTTCGATTTACCAAAACATCATGCGGTAGAAGAACTTTTCGAATTTTCTTTTCATGCGTACCGAGCTTCAGAACTTGCCGAGCTGCTAAGTCTGCGGATCGACATGAAGCCCATTTCTGAAACCTTGTATTCCACCGAAAACCAAACTGAGTACGAATGGCTATTCGATTATCACTATGCTCTGAACAGGCTCCGCCACAATACAAGTTTTAAGTTTGGACGCAGTAATCCGCCAGAAGACTCAAGACTATTTTCCGAGGAAAAAAACATGATGGCCGGCTTCATTGTGGTAGCTACCCAGCAATTTCCGAAAGAAGTCGCCATCCCGTTCTTTCCTCTCGTCTTCACTTTTTTGCAGGACGTGCGTCCAGAAATTAAAAAATATCAAAAGTCAATAACTCAGCTTTAATATCGGTCATTCCATAACTCTCAGGCGCGCAATGCTTGCAGGGTGGTACTTCGTATGCTTCATTTTGCGCATGGCGTGTTACGGTGTGCAGTGACAGTTTTTTCGAGAATCTCCTTGGTTTGGTTGAGCTACTCCCTGATCCTTGGACAGGATCTGGCGTAGATTAAGCTTTTCTTTGCACCTGCTGATGGGTTTGGGTTTTGTCATTTCTCAGCCAATAGACCACGGCGGGTGGCCTGCCGCCAAGGGCTGAGTGTGGGCGTTGGTGATTGTAGAAGGTCATCCATTTTCGGATGCCTGCCTTTGCCTCCGAGCCGGTTTCCCAAGCATGCAGGTAGACGCATTCGTATTTCAGCGTCCGCCACAGCCGCTCTATGAAGATGTTGTCGAGGAACCGGCCTTTCCCATCCATGGAGATACGCACGCCGGTCCGGCGCAAGCGGTCCGTCCAGGCAAAGGACGTGAACTGGCTGCCCTGATCGGTGTTCATGATCTCGGGCGAGCCGAACTTGTGAATGGCCTCGTTCAATGCTTCGACGCAGAACTCGGCTTCCAGTGTGTTCGAGATGCGCCAGGCCAGGACCTTGCGGGTGTGCCCGTGCCCGGCCCGCGGCCGCCCCGGCCCTTCCGTTTCACCGACTGGGCCGGCATCTGAGCGCGGGCGCGCCCATGAAATGCACCGCCCCCGCCGCATTCCTGCCCCATTCCCCCGCTTTCCTCGGGGCGTCGCACACCAAGGAAAGGCACCGGTCATGGCCATTGCTGCCCTCATTCTCGGCGCGCTCACCGGCACCGTGTCGGCGCTCGCGGGCTGGGTTTTCTTCGGTCTCGGCGGCGGGACGGCCGTCGCGCTCTATTTCGCCATCGGGCTGGGCATGCCGCTCACCGTGATGGCCCTGGCCGCCCGGCGCCCGCGCCGCCGCCGCGATGCCGGCACCCGCGCCGAGGCGGCGACGCCCGAAACCGCCTAATCGCGTTCGGGCGTGATCCGGCTTTCCAGCCGGTCCTCCATTCGCAGCGCGCCGGCGATCTTCATCTGCGCCCATGTCGCCAGTATCCGGTTGATCCGCGCCTGATAGCCCTTGCCCATCGCGCGGTAGAATTTCGCCACCGACCGGTCGAGGTACAGCGTCACCTTCTCCTTCTTCTCTTCCACGTCCACGTCGGCCTCCAGCGTGTGCCACGCCTCGGGGATTTCATCGGCGAGCGCGCTGTCGATCCAGCCCTCGCGATCGAGGTGGATCAGGTTCTTCAGCAGCCCCTCGCGGGCCAGCCTCTCGGTCTTGGTCATGCGCGCCATGCCGTCCTCCTGTTCTCGGTGCCGGGACAGCCTGCCTCGGCCGGGTTAACGCCCCCTCGCCCGGCCGCGCGATGCACCGACGCGCTACCGGCGTGAAACCGCCCGTGCCGCGCCCGCGCCCCGCGCGACCGAAAAGCGACACTCGCCACCGCCGAGGCCTGGGTCACCGGCTTTTGATTTTCTCCCCGCGCGATGGCAGGATATCGTCCCGCCATTCAGACTAGGAGACGCCCGTCATGATTCATCGCCGCCATTTCCTGACCTTGGCCGCCGCCGCCGCCGTGCCCTCGGGCGTTCAGGCCTTTGAGCTGGACAAGAGATTCCAGCCGCAGGACGTGCGGATAAGTTCCCGTTTCAGACCGGGCCAGTTGCTGGTGATGCCGCGCGCACATTTCCTGTATTTCGTGACGGGCCCCAACCGGGCGCTGCGCTATGGCGTGGGGGTGGGCAAGGCCGGCCTGCAATTCACCGGCACCGCCACGATCGACGTCAAGAGGAAATGGCCCACCTGGCGCCCCACCGACCAGATGATCGAACGGGAACCGCGCACCTATGCCCGGTTCAAGGGCAACGATTACGTCCAGCCCGGCGGCCCGGAAAACCCGCTGGGCGCGCGCGCGCTCTACCTGTTCCAGAACGGTGTCGACACCTATTTCCGCATTCACGGCACCAACGCGCCCGAATCGATCGGCCGCTCGGTATCGAATGGGTGCATCCGGATGCTGAACGATCACGTGCGCGACCTCTATCAGCGGGTGCCGGTCGGCACCGTCGTGACCGTGATCTGAGGCCGGGGGCCGGCCCCCGCCCTTTTCACAGCGCACGCCGGTGTCGCAATTTTCTCTTGCACCGACTCGCCACGGCGCGCATATAGAGGTGTGCGACGTTACCACTATCGACCATCTGACTCCTTCAAGGCTCAGTCACTCGATCTTGCTATGACTTAGCCGCGCTGTCGCAATCCCGCGGACAGCAACGAACAAGGAGATACGGAATGGCCAATGGCACCGTAAAATGGTTCAACACCACCAAAGGCTACGGCTTCATCGCGCCCGAGAGCGGCGGCAAGGATGTGTTCGTGCACATCTCGGCCGTGGAACGCGCCGGGCTGACCGGGCTGGCCGACAACCAGAAAGTGACCTTCGATGTCGAGGCCGGCCGCGACGGCCGCGAAGCGGCATCGAACATCGCGCTGGCATAAGCCGACGACATATCGCTTGATCTGGGCCCCGCGACGGGGCCCTTTTCATTTGGCAGCCTCGATCAGCCGCAGAACCGCCGGCCCGATCGCCTCGACGATGCGCCGGACTCCCGCGGCATTGGGATGGATCCCGTCAGGCTGCAGGAATTCGGCAAGCTCGTCCGGCGTGCCCTCGCCCAGCCCTTTCAGGAAATCCTCGAAGAACAGGATGTCGCGCGCCCCGGCCAACTCGCGGTAAAGGCTGTCGAAGGCGCGCTTGTAGTCGGGCCCGAAGTTCCCCGGCGCGCGCATCCCGACCAGCAGAACCGCGACATCCCGCGCCGCCGCCGCGTCAAGGATGGTGGCGAGGTTGCCCTTGGTGACGGCGGGGTCGATCCCGCGCAGCATGTCATTGCCGCCCAGCGTCACGATCATCGCGTCCACCTCGTCGGTCAGGCTCCACGCCACGCGCGCCGCCCCGCCCGCGCTGGTATCGCCCGACACGCCGCCGTTGATCACCCGTGCCTCGGCGCCATGATCGTCCAGCCAAGCCGCCAGTTGCGGCACGAACCCCTCCGCCTCGGGCAGGCCGTATCCTTGGGTCAGGCTGTCGCCGAGCGCCAGTACCGTCGTCTGGGCGGCGCAAGCGGGAGTCGCCAGAAAAAGAAACGCGGCCAATACCTTGCTCAGGCAGGCACGCGGCCCATATGGGCCGTGAAGGTTTCCAAACAGGCGCATTCCCATGTCCGATCCCGTCCTTTCGCTGTCCGGTGTCTCGCTGTCGCTGCAGGGCAACGCGGGCCCCGTCTCGATACTCCACGGGATCACGCTGGATGTCCACCGGGGCGAGACACTGGGCCTTGTCGGGCCGTCAGGCTCGGGCAAATCCTCCCTGCTGATGGTGATGGGCGGGCTCGAGCAGGCCACGGGCGGCCATGTCAGCGCGCTTGGACACGACCTCACGGGCATGGACGAGGACGCGCTGGCCCGCCTCAGGCGCGATCATTTCGGTATCGTTTTCCAGAGCTTCCACCTGATCCCCACGATGACCGCGCTGGAAAACGTGGCGACCCCGCTGGAACTGGCCGGCAAGCCCGACGCGCGCGACCGCGCGGCCGAGGAACTGGCCGCGATGGGGCTGGCGCATCGCGCGGGGCACTATCCTTCGCAACTGTCAGGCGGCGAACAGCAGCGCGTGGCGCTGGCGCGGGCGGCTGCGCCGCGGCCGGATATCGTGCTGGCCGACGAACCCACCGGGAACCTCGACAGCACCAACGGCGCCGCCGTCATCGACCTGCTCTTCGACCTGCGGGACCGGCATGGCGCGACGCTCGTGCTGGTCACCCACGCCCCCGACCTCGCCGCGCGCTGCGACAGGGTCATCACCCTTGACGACGGGCGCATGAGCAGGGCAGCGGCATGAGCAAGCTGCGGCTGGCCTTCCGCCTCGCGCGGCGGGAATTGCGCGGCGGCCTGCAGGGGTTTCGCGTCTTTCTCGGCTGCGTGATCCTCGGCGTGGCCGCCATCGCCGCCGTGGGCACCGTCCGCGAAAGCATCGCCACCGGGCTTGCCCGCGAAGGCGCGGCGCTGCTCGGCGGCGATGCCGAGATCGAACTGACCTACCGTTTCGCTTCGGACGAGGAACGCGCGTGGATGCGCTCCACGGCAACCGCCGTGTCCGAAGTCGTCGATTTCCGCTCCATGGCCGTCACCCCCGGCGGGGAACGCGGGCTCACGCAGGTCAAGGCGGTGGACGCCGCCTATCCGCTGATCGGCCGCGTGCGGCTGACCCCCGACATGCCGCTGCACAGTGCACTGGCGGGGAGGGACGGGCAACCCGGCGCCGTCATGCACCCGGCGCTGAGCGAACGGCTGGATCTCGAACCGGGGGACAGTTTCCGCCTCGGCACGCAGGATTTCCGGCTGATGGCGACCCTGCGGGCCGAGCCGGACAACGCCACCGCAGGCTTCGGGCTCGGGCCGCGCACCATCGTTGCCACCCCGGCGCTGGACGGCTCGGGCCTGCTCGCGCCCGGCACGCTTTTCAGTTCGAAATACCGGCTCGACCTGCCGGCCGGCGCCGATCTGGCGACAACCAAGGAACAGGCCGAGCAGACATTCGAAACCGGCGGGATGCGCTGGCGCGACGCGCGCAACGGCGCGCCCGGCGTGGCCGAATTCGTCGACCGGCTGGGCGCGTTCCTCGTGCTGGTCGGGCTGTCGGGGCTTGCCGTCGGCGGCGTGGGCATCTCGGCCGCGCTGCGCGCGTGGCTGGCGGGCAAGACCCGGATCATCGCCACCCTGCGCACGCTGGGCGCCGACCAGCGGACAATCTTCCTGACCTATTTCATCCAGGTGGGTGTCGTGGCGCTCGGCGGG
>NZ_JBKOTX010000211.1:0-8552 GCF_047086965.1 Roseovarius halophilus (ex Wu et al. 2025)
GGCGAGGTGGTGATCCAGCTCGAGGCTGACACGCCCGCCGCTCGCATTGCCGGGATCGTCCGGGCGCTCGGGGTGCCCGCGTAATGCTGCCCGCGCACAGGGTGCGCATCCTGGTGGCGACGCAGCCGGTCGATTTCCGGAAAGGCCATGACGGGTTGGCGGCGCTGGTTCAGTCTGTGCTTACGGAGGACCCGTTCACCGGTACGGTGTTCGTGTTCCGCGCGAAGCGGGCTGACCGGCTGAAGATCCTGTTCTGGGACGGGACCGGTTTGGTGATGGCTTACAAGCGGTTGGAAGAGGCAACCTTCACCTGGCCGGCCATCCGGGACGGGGTGATGGCCCTGAACCGGGCGCAGTTCGAGGCGCTCTTCGCCGGCCTGGACTGGCGCCGGGTGAAGGCGCTGGAGGCACGCCGGCCGGCTGCGGCGGAGTGACTCGGGCGGGTGAATTGGCGCGCATTTCCAGCCGGTTCAGGGTATATTCGGGGCATGTCGGCCCTGCCTGATATCGACCTCTCGGCCATTCCCGAGGACCAGCGCGATACGATCGCCGCACTGCTGCGCGAGAACAGCAACCTCAAGGGTGAGAAGACCAGCCTTCAGCAGATCGTCAAGCGCCTCGAGCACCTGGTGGCCGAACTGAACCATGTCGTGCATGGCAAGAAATCCGAGAAGCTCGACGAGGACGATCGGCAATTGGCGTTCGAGGACCTCAACGTGGCAATCTCCGAGGCCGAGGAACAGAAACAGGATCAAGCGCCCGGCGATGACACGCCGAAACGCAAACGGGTGGCCAGGCGCAACCGTGGCAACCTGCCCGCAGACCTGCCGCGGATCGAGCAGGTCGTCGAGCCCGAGAGCCTGATATGCCCCTGCAGCTGTGGTCAGATGCACAAGATCGGCGAAGACCGCACCGAGCGGCTGGACATCGTGCCGGCGCAGCTGCGTGTGATCGTGACCGTCCGCCCCAAATACGCCTGCCGCGCCTGCACCGATGGCGTGACGCAGGCGCCGGCCCCCGCCGCCCTGATCGAGGGCGGCCTGCCGACCGAGGGCGCCATCGCGCACGTGCTGGTCAGCAAATATGCCGACCACCTGCCGTTATACCGCCAGAGCCAGATGCTCGCCCGGTCGGGTGTCACCATCGACCGCGGTACCCTGGCCAACTGGGTGGGCGTTGCGGGGTTCCACCTGCGGCCCGTCGTCGATCGGCTGGCCGAGCACCTGAAGGCGTCCACCAAGCTGTTCATGGACGAGACCACGGCGCCGGTGCTCGATCCGGGGCGGGGGCGCACCAAGACCGGCTATCTCTGGGCACTGGCCCGCGACGACCGCAGGTGGGGCGGCGCTGACCCGCCCGGCGTGGTGTTCTTTTACGCCCCGGGTCGGAGCGGGCAGAATGCCGAAACCTTCCTGACTGGCTTCGACGGGATCCTGCAACTCGACGGATATACGGGCTACAACCGCCTGACACGCCCCTCCCGCAAGGGCGGCGAGCCCATCCGCGTGGCCCATTGTTGGGCGCACGCCCGGCGCAAGCTGAAGGAAGTGTTCGACCGCGACGGCTCCGAGATCGCCGCCGAGGGGCTGCGGCGTATTGCCGAGTTCTACAAGGTCGAAGCTGACATCCACGGCGTCGAACCAGGTCAACGCCTCTCGGCCCGGCAGGCACGAACGGCCCCGCTGGTGGCGGCGTTCGGCGACTGGCTACAGGAACAGCGGCTTCGGGTCTCGGCCAAGTCCCGCCTCGGCGAGAAGCTGGCCTATATCCATCGCCACTGGGACGGACTGCAGACCCTTCTCCATGACGGCCGCGTCGAGATCGATTCAAACGGCGTCGAAAATCTGATCCGCCCGATCGCTCTGAACAGGAAAAATGCGTTGTTCGCCGGTCACGACGAGGGCGGCAAGGCCTGGGGCCGCATCGCGTCCCTGATCGAGACCGCGAAGATCAACGGCGTCGAGCCCTTCGCCTATCTCAAGGCAACGCTCGAGGCCATCGCCGCCGGCCATCCGAAAAACCGGATCGACGAACTCCTCCCCTGGAACTTCCAGCCGTCAAGCTGAAAAACCGTGGGGCCCAGCTGGCGCTTACTCACAAGATCAACAGGCTCGATGAGCTTCTGCCGTGGAACTGGGCGCCCATGCCAGAGGCTGCGCCCAAGACCGAAGCCGCCTGAGGCCGCAAGGCGGTTCAAACCGGGCGGTTACAACGCGTTCATCATGGTCCACTTAGTTGAACAGCGACACCCCCAACAGAACCGTCCCGCGCATCGTCACCTCATTCGTCACCTGAAAAAAGTGAACCACGTCCTCAAATAACAGTCCAAAAAACGGTTTCAGTGACCACTTAGGGCGAACGACAGCTGCATCGTTCATATATAAGCATCGCACAAATCTATCGAAAGTATCAAATGTAAAACGTACGCTCATATGCCGATTATTGACAACGCATTCAAGCCCGTAGAGGGAGCATTGGTGAAGCCCCGAGCAAGCAAGCCAATCGTTACACTGAAGGTTGACATGATCCGAGTTCTACTAATCGCCGCGTTCGCGATCTCAGTCTTTGTCTCTTCCTCACTATCCGCAAGCGGACAGACAGTTGAGTTCACATCTGTAGAAGTGACAAATGACATCATGACGCTTACCGCCGATAACGGCTACCAATTGGTGCTAGAGCATAGTGCTAGTGGAAAGTTTAACAATGATGGACGCGTTGAAATGAATGCTCCTTCAAATGTAACATTTAAAGCGCTTGGTTTTGAAGTTTCGCAAATAAATTTTGAAAATATCGATGACATGGATGACGCAGCTCCAAGGGACACGTGGATCGCGAACGTTCCAGGGAAGTGGGAAGATAATACAAATTTGGCCGTCGCAACGAACTCGGATGGACTAGAAATTTTTACACTAGATGCCGGTGTTCCTGTTTCTTGGGACGAAGATGAGCGTCAGCGTTTAAGGGCTGTTGATGGCGTCGGTGACATTCTCATAAATACATCAGGCGGCAATAACCCAAGAGGAGAAGCCGCGATCTTCCGGCCAAATCCATCCGTCAAGGAATTCAAAATCTACATGGACGATATTGATGGATCGCGTGGCGCAACCATGTTCTTCACGATCGCTGGTGTTTCAGTCGAGGTTCAGGATACAACGCCTCCTGAGCTGACAGGTCCAAGTGGTATTGGTGATCAAAACGTCACTAATGGTCCTCTCTACAAGACGGTAACTGATGGTCATACAGGAGAGGTTTTTACTGTCTCTGCAAATGAACCGATAAAGACCTTCAGCTTGTTGGGTGATGATGCAGAGCATTTTCAGATTTCGGACCAAGGGCAAATTGAATTTAAGCAGACGCCGCAATTCGACAACCCTCATGACCTTGATGGGGACAACATATATATAACGGAAGTTGAAGCGGTTGACCTTGCGGGGAATACTACGACCCTACCCATAACAATTACTGTGACAGAAGATGGTACCGTCACAACAAACAATGCGGCGCCAGTCATCAGCGCGCCAAATTCAGTCAGTGACGACCCTTTTGCGTATTCAGTTCCTGAGTATGAGGCCTTGGCGGTAGAGCAATTCAAGGCAGATGAGCCCGTCACTTGGAGCATTTCTGGCACTGACGCATCGAACTTTTCAATCGACAGTGCTGGCACGTTGTCATTCAATAGCCTTCCATCGCATGCAAACCCAAATGATTCAGATGAGGACAGTGTTTATAATCTTGAAGTTGAGGCAACTGACGTCGATGGCGACGTAACCACGGAGCCAGTTGTAGTTAATGTCACGCCCAAGACTCCTCAGCTTACAGGCCCCGATGGGCCAGACAAGATGAAGACCGGCAGCACATTTCAGCAGGAGTTCTATGAGGAGAATTACATCGTAGACGATGGGGTAATCGTTGAAGATAATAGCGGGAAGTATAACCCGAAAAACCAATTTGTGCCAGACACGGGCGAGAACTATGCTGGAAAGATCACATCGGATGTTCCAATTACAAGTTGGAGCGTACACGGAGGCGATGATCAGTCAAAATTTCGCATATCAGCCGAGGGTTTGGTCTTCTTTGACCATGATGAAGACACAACAGACGATCCGGCGGACTATGAAAATCCCAATGATGCAAACCAGGACAATATCTATAACGTTAAATTCAAGGGCGAAGCTGAAAACGGAGAAATTGTTTATGCTGATTTTTCGGTAAAGATTAAGGACCTTATTGAGGGGGTTTTGCCAGGAAGTGAAGTGCAGGATCCGACTGCTAATGACGATTTCGAAAATGATCTAGCGATCGGGGACACGGCCGTCGTTGATGTACTTGATAATGATATTCCAAAGCCTTTAGATAACGCATCTGTACGGCTTTTAGATAATTCTGGAGCTGAAGTCACGACGTTGACTGTCTCTGGTGAAGGAGATTGGTCTGTCGACACAAACAGTGGAGAAATTACCTTCACGCCCGAGTCGGATTTTGAGGCCGACCCAACCCCGATCCAATATGTTGTTTCCGATGATCTGGGTCGGCAAGCTGACCCCGCAACGGTTACCTTGGAGTATAATACCCGACCGATAACGAAGGACGATACAAGTGCTGGTAATACCTCTGGCCAAGCGGTAGAGCTTGATGTTCTTGCAAATGATACATCGGGCTCAACGCTAGATGCTTCGACGGTTCAACTGGTGCAAGCGGATGGGACGCAGCTAGATGCAGGAGACGAACTTGACGTCTCTGGTGAAGGCACTTGGTCTGTCGGCACGAGCAGTGGAGCAATTACCTTCACGCCCGAGTCGGATTTTGAGGCCGACCCAACGCCGATCCGTTATGTGGTATCAGATACAAACGGAAGCAAATCCAACCCTGCAAAGGTGACCGTTGGGTATGGCAGCAATCCTGTTGCTGCTGATGATACAAGCACTGCAAACCCTATCGGATTGCCGGTTGTGGTGGATGTCTTGAACAACGATGCGGCAGGAACTGGCAATTTGGACCCAAGCAGTGTCGAGCTGATCGACGGGAGTAGTGAAGTCACCACTCTCAGCATCGACGGTGAAGGTGTGTGGAGCGTTGAAAGTGATGGAAAAATAAAATTTACACCTGAGGATGGATTTAGCGGCGATCCAACACCAGTAGACTACGTCGTGTCTGATACTTCTGATCCAGCGGCGCAATCCAACCAAGCCAAATTGACGATTGAATACACTGATCCGCCGGTAGCGGAAGATGATGAAAAACTGGACCAGCCGGCGGGAACATCAGTGACATTTGATGTTCTTGACAATGACACAGTGTCTGCTGGCAGGCTTGTTGACCGTAGTTCTGTAAAACTGCTCAAGGCGGATGGTGGTAAAGTTGATACAATCACTGTTCCAGGTGAAGGGTCGTGGACTGTCAATGAAAAGACTGGGGGTGTTACATTCACTCCGGAGCTAGGGTTTACGGGTGACCCGCAGCCTATCGCCTACATATTCGGCGACAATCAGGGCAACGTTTCAGCGCCGGCATCGATTAGCCTTGGTTATGGCGAGGGCCCGATTGCCGAAAACGACACATTTACCGACCAGCCGTCGGGTCAAGCGGTCGTGGTTGACGTTGTTGCAAATGATACGTCCGGCACAACGCCAGACGATTCGAAAATCCAGCTAGTTCAGGAGAATGGTAGCCTGCTCGCCGTAGGTGATTCACTTACTGTCGCGGGTGAAGGAACCTGGTCTGTAGGCCCGAATCCTGGAGAAATTACCTTCACGCCCGAGTCGGATTTTGAGGCCGACCCAACCCCGATTCAATATCTTGTCTCCGATTCCAATGACAATCGGTCCAATCTTGCGACGGTTAGCGTGGGGTTTGCCGCTCCTCCTATTGCGAAGGACGATACAAGTGCTGGTAATACTTCTGGCCACGCGGTAGCGGTTGATGTTCTTGCAAATGATGCATCGGGCTCAACGCCAGATGCTTCAACTGTTCAACTGATGGATGATGGTACTGAAGTCTCCACGTTTACCGTCTCTGGTGAAGGTGTATGGAGCGTAGAGAGTGATGGTAAAATCAAGTTTGAACCATTAGACGGCCTCACAGGTGACCCGACGCCAATCCGTTATTTGGTATCAGATGCAAACGGAAGCAAATCCAACCTTGCAACGGTGACCGTTGGGTATGGCAGCAATCCTGTTGCTGCTGATGATACAAGCACTGCAAACCCTATCGGATCGCCGGTTCTGGTGGATATCTTGAACAACGATGCGGCAGGAACTGGCAATCTGGACCCAAGCAGTGTCGAGCTGATCGACGGGAATAGTGAAGTCACCACTCTAAGCATCGACGGTGAAGGTGTGTGGAGCGTTGAAAGTGATGGAAAAATAAAATTTACACCTGGGGATGGATTTAGCGGCGATCCAACACCAGTTGATTACGTCGTATCTGACGGAGCGGCGCAATCCAACCAAGCCGAATTGACGATTGAATACACTGATCCGCCGGTAGCGGCAGATGATGAAAAGCTGGACCAGCCGGCGGGCACATCAGTGACATTCGATGTTCTTGACAATGACACGGTCGTCGATAGGGCAATGGACGTATCTACCGTTGTATTGCTTGATGAGAGTAATGCTGGCGCTGAAGTGTCCCGACTTACCATCCCCGACGAGGGAGTTTGGACGGTTGATACACAAACAGGGTTGATCACATTTAGTCCTGTCGATAATTTTCTGGGGCCCGTTACTCCAGTTCCATATGTGGTCTCTGACACACAAGGTAACGACTCTGATCCAGCCGACATAGTCTTAGGCTATCAGACAGCCAATCAATACCGCGATAGTGATGGTGATGGAATTCCCGACCATCTTGATCTCAATCCTGCTGAATATGACCCGCAAGGCTATTTTTATTGTGAAGACGACGGGCGCATCATTCCTGGTGGCAGTATAAGTGTCACAGGCCCATCTGGTACGAATTCGTCGGTCGGAATTTTTAATAACATTCGCATGGTAAAAGACGGTAGTGATGGCGAATTTCAGTGGTTCGCACTGGAAGAAGGGACGTTCACAGTAAATTATACAGCCCCGGCAGGATTTGACATAAATACCGGCGAAAATGAAGGAACGCTGGATGTGACCAATCTTCTGCCTGAAAATCCAGCTTTCATTGGCTCTGAGGAAGATGGCGACAGTGGTGTGATGAAAGACTTCAGCCCCTCAGCGAATGCATACTACGACGAATTTATAATTGCAGCTGGTGACCCGCACGTTCTTGGGAATAACATAGCCCTTAAAGATTGTGCTATTACTCACGTAATTGAGTCTGTGCAGGATGGGGCGGAGAATAATAGCGGAGACCCATCGCCTGTGAAATTCAAAGTGAGTGTTGAAAACGCTCCGAATGCTGATCAGGCGATATCTTACACACTGTCTGGTAGTGCTGAAGCAGGAGTGGACTTCACAGACCAAAATTCTGGGGTTGTAATACTTGGAGCTGGAGAGACTTCGGTTGAGATTATTCTTGACGTTTTAGAAGATGGCTTGGTTGAGGGTGCTGAGGGTGTAACTGTTTCGCTCACGAGCTTTGAAGAAGCGGGCACGACTACGCCCTTGGACTCGTCACTAACTGCTGCTTCTACAATTCGCGACGATGATGCGACTGAGATCGTTGTGCGTGACCTGGATTTATCTGCGACGGAAGTCGGTAATGATCATGGTAGCATGGCTTTTTCGTTGGCAGGTGAGCCATCAGATGACGTAATTTTGACATTCTCGGGTGATGAGCAGTGCGACGTGTCGCCCAAAGTGGTTACCCTTACTCCACAAAACTATTCGGCTGAACAGACCGTGGACATTATTGCTATCGAAGATGGCAAGGACGAGGGGAATCATGATTGTCAGCCGGCAGTAAGCGTGTCGTCAGCTGATAACCGGTACAATGGACTTGGTGTAGCTCTATCCACAGTTCAGATTGTCGACAGCATGATCGACCAGATTTATGAGCCGCTAAAAGAGATTTTAGAAAACGATCTGCGCGAGACTGTCACCAAACAGTCGCGGCTGTTCGAAGATATTGCCAAGGGTGCCCAAGACCGCCTCGCGAACAAATTGGGGGGCGAGTGCGAGGATATGTTAAATCGAGCGGTGGCTGACCGTCCAATTCTGTTTGCGACCGGTAGCCATGATGTTCTTGAAAACCGCTCTCCTGTTTTGTCGGAAATTATTCGTGTTCTGCAGCGTTGTGAACCCGATCGTATTGAGGTCTTGGGATTTACGGACGCCAGCGGGAACAACATGCAGAATAACGACCTAAGTCAGGCCCGCGCTGAGTCCATTGTCGAGGTGCTTGCTCGGCGAGGTGTGGACAGTGAGCGGCTCGTGGCACGCGGGTACGGGGAGCGCGAGCCTGTGGCGGACAATGCAACCGCCGAAGGTCGTGCGCAGAACCGCCGCGTGGAGTTCAGAGTGATCAGCGAGGCGCCCAAGCCCGAAGAATGTGGCCAAGTGCGTCCGTTTGACGTGAACGGCTCTGCTGAAGCGGGGGCTGGACGGTTCAACACCGACGGCACCTTC
>NZ_JBKOTX010000212.1:0-8496 GCF_047086965.1 Roseovarius halophilus (ex Wu et al. 2025)
GGGCGCGGCCGGCCGACCGGCCGCCCGCCCGGCTACAGCCCGTTGCGCCGCAGGAAGTCCACGAGACCGGCGGTCGACCCGTCCTTGCCGGCCGCATCGCCGCCTTCGACGATGGGTTGTAGCGCCGTGGCCAGGTCCTTGCCCAGTTCCACCCCCCATTGATCGTAGGAGTTGATGCCCAGCACCGCGCCCTCGACGAAGACCCGATGTTCGTAAAGCGCGATGATCTGGCCCAGCACCTCGGGGGTCAGCCGGGGATAGGCCAGCGTGGTCGAGGGGCGGTTGCCGGGAAACACCCGGTGCCTGGCCTGCCGTTCCAGTTCGGCGCCCTCGAAACTGTCCGCCACCTTGGCACGCGCCTCCTCCAGGTTCCGGCCCCGCATCAGGGCCTCGGACTGGGCCAGGCAATTGGCCACCAGAAGTTGGTGCTGATGGTGCAGCTCGTCCTCATGGCCCTGCGCGGCCACGAGAAATTCGCAGGGCACCACCCGCGTGCCCTGGTGGATCAACTGGTAGAAGGCGTGTTGGCCATTGGTGCCGGGCGCGCCCCAGACGACCGGGCCGCTGTCGGCCGCCAGATCGGCGCCGTCCATGCTGACACCCTTGCCGTTACTCTCCATTTCGAGTTGCTGAAGATAGGCCGGCAACCGTGCCAGCCGGTCGTCGTAGGGCAGCACCGCGCGGGTCGCATGGCCCAGCACCTGGTTGTGCCACAGCCCCACCAGGGCCAGCATCGCCGGCATGTTCTCGGGCCAATCGGCGGTGACGAAATGCCGGTCCATCGCCTGCCCCCCGCGCAGGAAGGCGCGGAAGGCCGCAGGCCCCACGGCGATCATCAGCGACAGCCCGATCGGCCCCCAGACGGAATAGCGCCCGCCGACCCAGTCGGCAAAGCCGAAGACCCGCGCCGGATTGATGCCGAAATCGCCGGTCTTGTCCTGCGCGGTGCTGAGCGCGGCGAACTGCGCAGCCGGATCGGCCACCGCCTCGCCCATCCAGGCCTTGGCGGTGCGGGCGTTGGTCATGGTCTCGATCGTGGTGAAGGTCTTGGAGGCGACGATCACCAGCGTGGTTTCCGGGTCGCAGGCGCGCAGGGCGTCGGCGATATCGGCCGGGTCCACGTTCGACACGAAGTGACAGCGCGGCCCGTCGTGATAGGGGGCCAGCGCCTGCACCGCCATGGCCGGGCCGAGGTCCGAGCCGCCGATGCCGATATTGATCACGTCGGTGATCCGTCCGCCCTGCCCGGCAAAGCTGCCGTCGCGCACAGCCTGGGCGAAATCCTCCATCCGTGCCAGGGTCTCCAGCACACCGGGCATGATGTCATAGCCCTCGATCAGGACCGGCCCGCCGTCGAGGTTGCGCAGCGCGGTATGCAGCACGGCGCGGCCCTCGGTTTCGTTGATGGTCTGGCCGTTGAACATCTCGTCGCGCTTGACGGCCACCTCGGCCCGGTCCAGCAGGTCGATCAGCAGCCCCCGCCCCGCGGCGTCGATATTGGTCTTGGCGTAGTCGAAGAGCATACCGCCCAGACGGATCGAGAAATCCCCGACTCGGTCCCGCGCCTCCAAGAGGCTGTCGATACGGCGATCGGCCACTTTTTCGGCATGGCGTTTCAGGTCGTCAAACATCCTTCAGCTTTCCGCCCAGTGCACCGTGGCCCCCGGCAGGACCGCCGCGATCGGCGCCTCCTCGGGGGACAGGCTGCGGGCTTTTTCCAGGGCTTCGCGTTTCTCGTGGCCGGTGATGACCACATGGCAGGTCATGGCGTCCTTAAGGACCCGGGCCGAGAGCGTGACGCGCGGTTCGGGCGCGCCCGGCGCGCGCATGGCATAGAGAACCTCGTCCCCCTGAAGCGCCGCCTGCAACTGATCGGCCCCGGGAAAGAGCGAGGCCGTGTGCATGTCCGCCCCCATGCCCAGCAGGCAGACCGACAGCGGCAGGCACGCGGCCACGCCCTGCGCCAGCTCGTCCAGCTTGTCCTCGGGGGCCGCAGCCTCGGCATGGAGCGGCACATGGGTGGCGGCGGCGGCCTTGTCGATCAGCAGCCTGTCGCGCAGCAGCCGCGTGTTGGACCGCGGGCTTGTGTCGGGCACCCAGCGTTCATCTGTCAGCATGACGTTGACCCGCGCCCAGTCGATCCGCCCGGCCCCGCAGAGCGCATCGAAGACCGGCCCCGGCGTGGTGCCGCCTGGCACCGCCAGCGAGGCCCTGTCGTTCTGGAACAGCACGTTCTCCAGATCGCCCGCGATCCGGTTGGCGAGGTTCATCATCATCATCTCGGAGTCGGGATATTCCTTGAGCTCCATAAGACTACTCCTTGATTTCACGCCATTTCCGGCCATCGCGGTGCAGCAGCATCAGCGCATCCTCAGGCCCGGATGTCCCCTGCTCGTAGAGCTTGGGCACGTCGTTGCGCGCCGCCCAGCCCTCGATGATCGGGTCGGTCCAGGCCCAGGCGGCCTCGACCTCGTCGCCGCGCATGAACAGCGTCTGGTTACCCCGGATCACGTCCATGATCAGCCGTTCATAGGCATCCGGCACCCCCTCGGCCTCGGGCCCCAGCGCCTCGGCGAAGGTCATGTCCAGCGGCACGTCGACCAGGCGCATGCCGCCCGGCCCGGGTTCCTTGATCGTCACCTGCAGCTTGATGCCTTCATTGGGCTGAAGCTGGATCGACAGGATGTTGCGGTGGCGCGCCTCGTCGCCGGGAAAGATGGAGTGCCCCAGGTCCTTGAAGACCACGGCGATCTCGGAGGAGCGCGCCTTGAGCTTCTTTCCGGTGCGCATGTAGAAGGGCACCCCGGCCCAGCGCCAGTTGTTGATATGCGCCTTGAGCGCCACGAAGCTCTCGGTGTGGCTGCGCGGGTCCTCGGCATCGGCCCGATAGCCGGGGCTGTCCTTGCCAGCGTCATATTGCCCGCGCACGATATGGTGATAATCGACCGGCTGAAGCGCGCGGATCACCTTGAGCTTTTCGTCGCGCACCGCGTCGGCGTCGAACATGCTCGGCGGCTCCATGGCGATCAGGCACAGAAGCTGCATCAGGTGGTTCTGCACCATATCTCGCATCGCGCCGGACTTGTCGTAATAGGCGCCGCGGCCTTCGACGCCCACGGTCTCGGCCACGGTGATCTGGATGTGATCGACGTAGTGATTGTTCCACAGCGGTTCGAACAGCACATTGCCGAAACGAACGGCCATCAGGTTCTGGACGGTTTCCTTGCCCAGGTAATGGTCGATCCGGTAGATCTGGTCCTCGTTGAAATGCCGCGCCAACGTGGCATTGAGCGCGCGCGCCGTCTCCAGATCGCGGCCGAAGGGTTTCTCGACCACCACCCGGCTGCTGGCATCGGCAATGCCGTAGGTCAGCAGCCTCTCGGCCAGGTCGCCGAACAGCCCCGGCCCCACCGAGAAGTAGAAGGCCTTGATCACGCCTTGGCGCAGGAGGTCATGCAGGGCCTGCCAGCCGCCATCGCCGCGGGCATCCACAGGCACGTAGTGCAGGCGGGTCAGGAACCGCTCGACCGCCTCATGGTCGCGGGACTCGGGGCCGCCGAACTCGGCGATGGCCTCGCGGATCATCTGGCGATACCCTTCGGTATCGGTATCCGAGCGGGCCGCGCCGATGATCCGGGCCGCGTCGGGCACCTGTCCGGACATGCAGCGCCGGTAGAGGCCCGGCAGGATCTTGCGCCGGGCAAGATCACCCGTGCCGCCGAAAATCACGAGGTCGAAATCATCGACCGGGATGACGCGCGAAACCATGGGCTCTCCTTCATGTTCTGCGGCGGGCAGGTTGTGCAGCGCAACGGGGTTAGCGCTAACGCCAATTTCCTACCCCCATGCCGCCGGGAAGTCCAGCGCGGGCCGTGTGATGCGAGCTTGTTTCCGGTACCGGCAAAACACAACCCCATGACCGGGCCCCCAACGAAAATCGGCGGCCGGGCGCGTGCCTCGGCCGCCGATGCAGGCGCCGGAACGGGGCGCCGCGGTTACGCCTCGTCCATCTTGACGGCGTTGACCTGCATGTAGCCGGCCTCGCCCAGGCGGTCATAGAGGTCGATCTGGGTTTCAAGGAAGTCGATATGCCCCTCTTCGTCGGCCATCAGTTCCTCGAAGAGCTTCATGGTCACGTAGTCGCCCACGGTATTGCAGTGCTCGCGCGCCTCTTTGTAGAGGGCGCGCGCCTCGTGCTCGGCGGCCAGGTCGCAGTCCAGCGTCTCGCGCGGGGTCTGGCCGATACGCAGCGGGTCCAGCTTTTGCAGGTTGGGGTGGCCGCCCAGAAAGATGATCCGATCCACCAGCTTGTCGGCGTGGTGCATCTCCTCGATGCTTTCCTCGCGGCTTTTGGCGGCCATGTGCGACACGCCCCAGTCTTCCTGCAGGCGGTAGTGCAGCCAGTATTGGCTGATCGCTGTCAACTCGCTGCGCAGCGCGCGGTTAAGGTATTCAATGACTTTTTCGTCGCCCGTCATGGCCTGATCCTTTCATTCTGGTCTACCCACAACCTAACGACCTAAAGACCGACAGGAAAGATCCTAGCCTTTGACGGCGGTTTCCTCGGCGGCTTCGCCATCCTCATTGGATGCACGCAGACCCGTCAGTTCGACGGGCACCTCCAGCGCGGGGCTGCGCCGCATGGTGTCTAGGAACAGCGGCATGCAGCCACCGCAATCTGCGGCCTTGCCGAGGGCGCGATACACCTTGCCCGGCGTGATCAGCGTCTCGGGGTCCGAGCGCCGCATCCAGTCGATCGCCGCGTGGATGTCCTTCTGCGTGATGTTCTGACACTGGCAGACGATCATGCCCGCCCCCTTTTCCCGACTCTTACACTCAAGATATCGCCACAACCGCGTGGCGCAAGGAAAAATCGTTGCCCGGTGACATGCTGTCGCATGGCGGGCTCAGGCCTCAAGTTCGCTGTCCCAATAGAGGAAGTCGAGCCAGGTCTCGTGCAGATGGCCGGGCGGGAAGCGGCGGCCCATGTTGCGCAGTTCCTCGGCACCGGGGCGCCGGGGGGCCTTGCGCAGGGACAGCCCCGAGCGGCGCAACGACTTGCTGCCCTTCCTGAGGTTGCATCTCGAACAGGCGGCGACGACGTTTTCCCAGCTTGTCACGCCGCCCGCGGCGCGCGGCACCACATGGTCAAAGGTCAGATCGCCCTTGGCGCCGCAGTACTGACAGCAGAACTCGTCCCTCAGAAACAGGTTGAAGCGCGTGAAGGCCACGCGCTTTTGCGGTTTGACGTAATCCTTGAGAACGACCACCGACGGGATCCGGATCCGCATCGAGGGGCTGCGGGCCACCTCGTCGTATTCCGCGATGATATCCACCCGGTCCAGAAAGGCCGCCTTGACCGCGTCCTGCCAGGGCCAGAGCGAGAGCGGATAATAAGACAACGGCCGGTAATCGGCGTTGAGCACCAGCGCCGGATGCTGCTTCAGTGCCGCCGGCTCCCTGACAAATTCGCTTCTGAAATCGCCGTCCATGGGTGACTCCGTCCTCGCCCTGTCTGCCCCTTTTGTCTGGCACCAGAGCGGGAGCCCCGCTCCTGCCGTATCCTGACTATATATGGTCATCCTTGCCAGGCAAGTCCCATATGTGGTCACGATCATGCCCTGTCTGGTAGGGCGATTCCGTAACGGTAGGGTGACAAGGGCGCGCGACCAGGGCGAGTGGACGCGGGTCAGCGCCCTCAGGCATAGCCAAGCCGATCGCGCATGAAGGCCAGCGCCACCGACAGCCCGTCATTGGCGATGCCGTGGCCGGTGCCCTTCTGGATATGGGCATAGACGTCCTGCCATCCTGCCGCCTCGAGCGCCTCGGCCGCCTCGGGCATGGATTGCACCGGCACCACATCGTCCTGATCGCCATGCACCAGCAGGACCGGCGGGCGCACCACGACCTCGTCTGCCAGCAGTTCGGGCTCCAGCAGGCGCCCCGAGAAGGCGCAGAGGCCCGCCACCGCATCCTCGCGGCGGGGCAAAACGTGCAGGGCCAGCATCGTGCCCTGGGAAAAGCCGAAGACCAGCACCTGTTCGGGCATCAGGTCCTCGTCGACCATCAACCCGTCGAGAAAGGCGTCCAGGTCGGCGGCGGCCCGCGCCATGCCAGCCTTGGCCTCTTCCTCGGACGCACCGTCGATCCAGGGGATCGGGAACCATTGATAGCCCATCGGCGCCCCGGCGCAGGCCTCGGGGGCATCCGGGGCGAAGAAGGCCGTGTCGGGCAGATGTTCGCCCAGCGGTTCGGCCAAGCCCAGCAGATCCTGCCCGTTGGCGCCATAGCCATGCAGAAAGACCACCGCCGAGCGCATTTCGCCTGATGCTGGTGCCACCCGCCCCGCTTGCAATACCCGTGTCATGCGATGCCCTCTCTGTCCTTCTCCACCCGGTAGTAGGCCCAGAGCAGCCGCGCCGCAACCGCCCGCCAGGGCGACCAGGCCTCGGCCATGCGCCGCAGCTGCGCCTCTGTGGGCCGCTCGGGCAAGTCGTAAAGCGCCCGAGTCGATTCCTGCAGCGCCAGGTCCCCGGCGGCAAGGATATCCGCGCGGCCCAGGCTGAAGGTGGCGTAGATCTCGGCTGTCCAGCGGCCGATGCCGGGCACCGCGACAAGGGTCGCGATCACTTGCTCATCACTCATGGCGCGCAGGCCATCATAGTCGATTCCCGCCGCGGCCAGCGCCCGGGCGTAGCGCTGTTTGGGGCGTGACAGGCCGACAGCGCGCAGGTCGTCGTCCGTTGCCGACAGGATGGCCTCGGGCGCTGCCAGCCCCGCGGCCTCGACCCGGCCCCAGATGGCCTGCGCGCTGGCCACGCTGACCTGCTGGCTGACGATGGCCGCGGAAAGCTGCGCGAACCCTTCCGGTTTGCGGCGCAGCGGCAGCGCACCGGTTTGCCGATACGCCGCCGCCATCCGCGGACAGCGGGCCGAGAGCGCGGCCATCCCCTCTTCGACGCGGGCGGGGCCGTCGATGATGCGGCCCACATTCATGCCATTTTTCTCATACGTGCGACCATTCCGGTGCTGGACCTCGGGGCGTGGCGGGGCTAATCGGACCACATGACCGATATCGCCGCCCAGAACCCGAACGTGAACGACGTCGCCGCCCGGCGCAACGTGATCGTGCTGATCCTCGCCCAGGCCATCCTTGGCGCGCAGATGCCGATGATCTTTGCCGTGGGCGGGCTGGCGGGGCAGATGCTCGCGCCGAATCCCTGCCTTGCGACGCTGCCGATCTCGCTGATCGTCTTCGGGTCCATGACCACGGCGCCCTGGATTTCGCCGCTGATGCAGGCGCGCGGGCGGCGCTTCGGCTTCCTGATCGGCGCCATCGCGGGGGCAACGGGCGCCCTGGTCGCGGCCTGGGGCCTGTGGACCTCGCAGTTCTGGCTGATGCTGGTGGGCTCTTACATGACGGGCATCTACATGTCCGCGCAGGGGTTCTACCGTTTTGCCGCAAGCGACCGCGCCTCGGATGCCTTCCGGCCCAAGGCGATTTCCTACGTCATGGCCGGCGGGCTGCTGGCCGCGATCATCGGCCCCCAGTTCAACAAGCTGGTCATGGATGCCAGCTTGGTGCCCTTCGTGGGCAGCTATCTTGCCGTGGCCGCGCTCAACCTGGGTGGCATGGCCGTGTTCTTCTGGCTGGACCTGTCCAAGGGCACCCGCGCCACCGGCCCCGAGAAACTGACCGGCCCGCCACCGCGCAGCCGCCGCGCCCTGCTCACCGACCCGCATATCCTGGTGGCGATCATCGTCGGCATGGTCGCCTATGCGCTGATGAACCTGGTGATGACCTCGACGCCGCTGGCGGTGGTCGGCTGCGGCTATTCCGAGGCCCGGGCCAATGACATCGTCTCGGCCCATGTTTTGGCCATGTATGTGCCCAGCTTCTTCACCGGCCACCTGATCGCGCGCTTCGGGGTGCGCTCGATCATGGCGCTGGGGCTACTGATTCTGGCCGGCGCCGGGGGCGTGGCCCTGATCGGCGTGAACCTTGAGCATTTCTTCGTCGCGCTGGTCCTGCTGGGCGTGGGATGGAACTTCGGCTTCATCGGGGCCACCACGTTGCTGGCCGCCTCGCACGGGCCGCAGGATCGCGGCATGGTCCAAGGCCTCAACGACACCATCGTCTTCGGCTGCGTGACGCTGGCCTCGCTGGCCTCGGGCGGGTTGATGAACTGCTCGGGCGGCACGGCCGAGGCCGGCTGGACGGCGGTGAACCTGGCCATGGCGCCCTTCCTGGCACTGGCGGGCGGCGCGCTGATCTGGCTGTGGCTGCGGCCGCAGGACGCCCGGACGGCCTGAGCCGGTCAGGCCCAGCGCATGAGGCGCAGCTTCTTGCGGAACGGGATGAGCGCGACGCGGCCCTCGGCCACCCGCCCCGGATCGGCGGCGATCTGCCGCAGCAGCACAGGCACGTCTGACGACCCGCCGCTGTCGAAGATGTCCAGCAGGGACGTGCCGCTTGTGACCCTCGACTGCGCCTCG
>NZ_JBKOTX010000213.1:0-8155 GCF_047086965.1 Roseovarius halophilus (ex Wu et al. 2025)
GAGGCAGGCGGTCAGCAGGTAGCCGCCTGTCGGCGCCTCCCAGTCCAGCATTTCGCCGGCGGCGAAGGTGCCGGGGCGGTCACGCAGCATCAGGCGGTCGTCCAGCGCGTCGAACCGCAGCCCGCCGGCGGTCGATATCGCCTCGTCCAGCGGGCGGGGCCCGTCATGCGCGACCGGCAGCGCCTTGACCAGCGGGGCGAGGTCATCGGGCAGCGGGCGGCCGAATTCCATCAGCAGGGCCTGCCTGGCCGGGTCCAGCCCGAGCGTCTTGCGCAGGTGGTTGGGCAGGCTTGTCTTGCCACGGGGCCGGGCGAGCCGCTGTCGCAGCCGCTCAAGCGTCAGGTCCGGGGCCAGATCGAGCGTGAGCGGCGCGCCGTCGCGCACGGCTGCCGAGACGGCATAGATGCCGCCGCCTTCAAGCCCGCGTTCGGAGATCACGAACTCCCCCCGCGAGGCGAGCGGCCCGGCGACGAGCCGCGCGCCCTTGATGGGCTGTCCGTAGTGCCGTGGCATATGGGCCGACCAGCCCACGCGAAGCCCAGCATTGGCTGGGCGGAACGGCGCGGTGGCGCCCGGCAGGTGGCCCGCCCACGCGCCATCTGCCCCCAGCCGGGCCCAACTGGCCCCGCCGCAGGCCAGCACGGTGACGTCGGGCGTGATGACCTGCCCGCCATCCGGCGTGTCAAACACCACGTCGTTTCCCTGCCAGCCCTGCCAACGCCACCGGGTTTCGAGCGTGACGCCGCGCCGCGACAGCCGGGCAAGCCAGTGCCGCAGGAGCGGTGACGCCTTCATCGCCGTTGGAAAGACGCGGCCGGTCGAGCCGGTAAAGAGGGGTTCCCCGAGCGCCTCGGCCCAGTCGCACACGTCGGCGGGGCCAAGGGCGGCCAGCATCGGGCGCAGCCGGGGCGCGGCGGTTCCGAAGGCGGCAAGGAAATCGTCGAATTGCTCGGCCTTGGTGATGTTGAGCCCGGACTTCCCGGCCATCAGGAACTTGCGCGCCACCGACGGCTTGGCCTCGGCCACGGTGACGGGCAGACCGGCACGCGCCATTTCTTCGGCCGCCATGAGCCCGGCCGGCCCCGCGCCGATGACAAGCGCGCCGGTCATGCGCCGGGCCGCGGGGGAACGGGTGAAGGCCGGATCATGCGGTGCCTCTTGCCAAGTCGCGCGATACCGCCATTCTCTTGCCTGTAAGCAGCCGAAGGATCAAGCCATCGACACGGACGCCCACCCCGTTTGCCCGCTATGTGGCAGGCCCATCCCGCCGGATGCGCGGCAGAGCCTGCACCACCTCGTGCCGAAGCTGAAGGGCGGCAAGGGCGGCCTGACCGTGCTGTTGCACCAGATATGCCATAACGAGATCCACGCGACGCTGACCGAGGCGGAACTTGCGCGCGCCTATGACAGCATCGAGGCGCTGCGGGCGCATCCGCGGCTGGCGAAGTTCATCCGGTGGGTCGCCAAGCGCCCGCCGGGTTTTCATTCGAAGACACCGGGCCGGCGCCGCAAAAGGCCGTAGGGCGCGCGTGTTGTTGCCCGGTAACCGGCGCGGGCGTAGGCTTATCGCGCGGTGGTCACGGGGGATGTCAATGATACTGCGATTCGGCACGTTGGTTGCGGCGTTTCTGGCCATGGCGGTGACGGTCGCCGGGGCGGAAACGCGCGAGATATCCGGGACGGCGACCCATGCCGCGCGGATCGCGCTGCCGCCGGAGGCGGAAATCGCGGTGGAGGCGCGCGGCTTCAACGACACGAGCCTTGCTGTCATGCGCCGCCCGCTGGCGGGGGCACAGGTGCTGCTGCCCTTTGCCGTCGAGGTGCCGGTGAGGGTCGCAGCCGATCTGCGCGTGGCGGTGTTCGTAGGCGGGACGGCGCGCTGGGTCAGCGCGCCGGTGCCGGTGGCGCCCGGGGTCGCGGACGTGGCGCTGGGCGAGGTGACGCTGCGGCCCTACACCCCGCTGGGTTTCGCCAGCGATCTTGCCTGCGGCGACCGGCGGTTGCGGCTGGGTTTCGCCGGGGACAGGGCGCTGCTGGATACCGGGCAGGACGTGGTCGAGCTGGCGCAGGCGCGCGCCGCCTCGGGCGCGGCCTATGTCTCGGCCGACGGGGCGACGGCGGTGCGGACCAGGGGCGACCGGGCGATGATCGAGCTGCGGGGCGAGGCCCTGCCGGAATGCCGTATCGTGCCGCCGGCCGACGCGGGGCCGTGGCGTGCCCGGGGCAACGAGCCGGGTTGGACGCTGGAGCTGGACGGCAACAGGCTGACGCTGGTCGCGGGATACGGCGCGGAGAGGATCGAGGCGCGTCTGCCCGACCCCGTGATACGTGACGGCGCTTTCGTCTACGGCATCGATGCGCCGGCGTTGCGCCTGCGCGTGGCCGAGACGATCTGCCGGGACAGCATGACCGGCATGCCCCATCCCCAGACCGTGCGGATCGAGCGGCCGGGCCGGATCCTGCGCGGGTGCGGCGGGGCGCCAGTGTCGCTGCTGACCGGGGCGGCGTGGGTCGTGGAGGATATCGGCGGTTTGGGGCTGATCGATGCCAGCCGCGTGACGCTGCAGGTGCGCCCGGACGGCAGGATTGCCGGGCGGGGCGGCTGCAACCGGTATACGGGGCGGATGGACGTCGGCGGCGAAGGCGTGTCGGTCGGGCCGGTGGCGGCCACGCGGATGGCCTGCGCCGAGGCGCTGATGGCGCAGGAACAGCGTTTCTTCGATGCGCTGGGCCGCGTGCGGCGGTTCGACATCGACGCGACCGGCGCGCTGATCATGATGGCGGGTGGCGAGGTGGTGCTGCGGGCGCGGCGGTAACGCCGCGCGGCGCCGCGTCAGCCCCGGCACATGCCCTTGATCGTGGCCGCGTGGACCGGATCGGCAGCAAGCGTGTCGGCGGCAAGCTCGTGCACGGTATCAAGCAGCGCGTCGGGATCGGTCAGCCGGTCGAACAGCCCCCATGCCAGCGCGGTTTCGGCGTCGATCTTCTGACCCGCCATCAGGATCATCCGCGCGCGCGACGGCCCGACAAGCCGGGTCAGGCGCTGCGGGTCCGAAGGCTGCGGCAGGAAACCCAGCTTCATCACCGGGTAGAACGCCTTGGCCTGCGGCGCCGCGACGCGCAGGTCGCAGGCCAGCACCATGCCCATCGCTCCGCCGGCCACCGTGCCGTTGAGCGCGGCAATGCTCAGCCCCGGCAGCCCGGCGATGGCCGCGGACAGCCTTTCCCAGACGGGCGAGGTGGCCAGCCCGGCCTTGGCGGCCTCGAGGTCGGCGCCGGCCGAGAATACCTTGCCCGTGCCGGTCAGGACGAGGCAGCGCGCCTCGATCGCGGATTCGGCGATCTCGGCCAGCTCGGTCAGCATGTCCTCGGTGAGGGAGTTGGCCTTGTCCGGCCGGTCGATCGTGGCGGTCCACAGGCCGCCGTCCTTGTCCAGCCGGATCATGCGAGCCCCGCCCGTTGCCGGATGTCGGGATCGCGCAGCGAGATTTCCTGCCCCAGATAGCCGTCGGCGTCCGGCCCGCACATCCACAGGAGCGCGCGCGCCGGCCAGTCCGCCGGGATGTGGTCGGACCAGTCGAGCTGGCTGACCGGGTTGATGCCGCTGGCCTTGATCTCGTGCTGCATGTCGGTGGCCACGGTGCCGGGCGACAGCCCCATGATGCGCAGGCCGTCCTGCGCCGCTTCCTCGTGGGCGCAGCGGGTGAGCATGGCCGCCCCGGCCTTGGAGGCGCAGTAGTGGCTCCAGCCTTCGAGCGGGTTGTGCGCCGCGCCCGAGGAGATGGTGATGATCGTGCCCGCGCCCTGCGCCTGCATCACCGGCATCGCCGCGCGCATGCCGTGGAAGACGCCCTTGAGGTTGATGTCGATCACCTGACCCCACGCGGCCGGATCGACCGCGGAGAGCGGGGCGATGGGCTCGATCACGCCGGCATTTCCGATCAGCACGTCCAGCCCGCCGAACGCCTTGCGGCAGGCCTCGACGGCGCCGTCGACCTCCCAGTAGCGGGACACGTCGCAGGGCACGGCGACGGCCTGGTTGCCGATTTCACCGGCAAGTTCCGCGATGGCGTCCCCGTTGCGGGCGGCCAGCACGACATTGGCCCCCGCCGCGGCGAATGTCCGGGCCGCCGCCGCGCCGATCCCGCGACTTGCGCCGGTGATGAGTACCGTCTTTCCCTGCATGTCCGTCCCCCGGGGCTGTTTGCGACCTTGGTGGTAACGCGGGGCCGGAAAGATTTCCAGTGCTCTCCGCCCGATACGAGGTCCCCGATGGACGCCGGGTGCCGGGACATGGCCGGGTATCCTTGGGCGACCCGGTCAGGGGCGGTAGACAGGCCCGAAGCTGAGGGTCGATCAATTGCGTACCTGGCGCTGGCTTGCGCCGTCGGGAATGCGGGGACGTCCTGACCTGAGCTGTTTGGTCGCCTCCGGGTGATGTCCGACGTGGACAATGCCGCGGAACTGATGCCCAGGTTTGACAAATCGACGCCATGCCTTCCGAAGTGCTGAAAATCGGCCAATGTTGGGCCAAACCCCGCATGGAAAATTGCAGCGCAATGACTCAGTGTATTTTGGCGTCTTTGTTTCTTTCATCCATAGTTTCGCCGCATTTTACCGTCATTGGTTTCCCGCCGGAAGGTTTCTGCGAAAAAGTGCCCTGAATTAATCAAAACAAGCACTTTTGGCGGTATTGAAAAAAACGGTTGAGGTTGGGCTTGGCTTTTCAGGATGTCATAGACGACTACAGCAATGGTCATACCGGTACGATCAACACGCAAGACGGCACGGTCGGCTACACGATAATCGCGAATGTCGATACGATATCCCGCCCCAATACTAACGACGGCGCACAGGTCAGTGCCGACGGCAGCGAGACCGTGGAAGTGGCGTTTGACGATCCTGTCCGGGGCGTGTCGATTAAATTCGACCGAAGCAATCAGCCCGAAATCTACAAAATCAAGATCGACGGCGAAGAGGTCGATATTCAGGAACTGGTAGATAGCGGTGATGCAACATTCACCACTGTCATGGCGGGAACCGATCCGCCGCAGCCCGGCACGCATGTCATCGAGGATGGTGGCGTGACGAGCACCGGTTCATACGGCAATGGCAGCCTTGGCTTTCTGACAATGAATCGCGCGGTCGAAAACCTCGAGGTGTTTGGTACAGGCGGCACCGGCGGCAACTGGGATCTCATCGAGATCGGTATCGATTCGGTTTCGTCTGCGGTCGTTTGCTTTGTTGCCGATACCGAGCTTCAGACGCCGCAGGGGGACCGCAAGGTGTGCGAGCTTGAGGCGGGCGATCAGATTATCACCCAGACCGGCAAGTCCCGCACCATCGTCGCGACCAACGTGCGCCACGTGCGTGCGATCGAGCTCTACCGCGAACCCCGCCTTTTGCCGATCCGGATCGCGGCGGGTGCTTTGGGCGGTGGCGTGCCGGAGCGTGATCTCTTGGTCTCACGCCAGCACCGAATTCTGGTTGCCTCGCGGATCGCCCGGCGAATTTGCGGGCAAGAAGAGGTGTTGATCGCCGCCTTCCGCCTTGTCGGCCTCCCCGGGATCGAGATCGTACGCGCGATCGAGCCTGTCAGCTATCATCATATCATGCTGGACCGTCACGAGATCATTCTGGCCAATGGCGCGCCTGCCGAAACGCTTTTTGTAGGTTCGATGTCTGCCACGGTTTTGCGCGACCAACGGCAGGCAACATTGCCCGAGACCCATTTGGTCGGTGTTAGCCCTGCCATGATCCCGGCCAGGCCGTTTCAGACCGGCAAAAAAGCCAAAAAGATCATTGCGGCCCATAAGCGACATCAGCGCCCGTTGCTCGAAACCCGGCTTTGCATCAGCGCATGACTTTGCCCACCGGAACTTGGGGGCACAACGGCCAGTCCGCGCGGATCACATAAGACCTCAACCAGAACGTCTCCATGGCGCGGTGTCGTGATCCGGATAGTTGTGTCTTTGCAGTTGAAAGTCACCGAGCACAGGGCATCGCCGTGGCGGATTTCGAAACGCCCCTTCACCGCCCGGAAGTCTCCCGCGGCCTTTGTCCGACCGATCTGGCGCATCAGGGGGGCAGGTCGGGCAACATGCGTCAGGGGCAGGGCGCCGTATGGATTGTTTGCTTGACCCGGCCGCCATCTGCGCGGAAGCTGTGGATGACTTTCAATCGAGAAGGACGGGTCATGACCTTCGACAGGACATTTGCGCTGCCCGTGGCGGCACTGGGCGTTTTCATTTCGGGCTCGGCCGCCGTGGCCGAGGTGACGCCCGCGCAGGTATGGGGCGACTGGAAAGCCTACATGGCCGGGTTCGGCTACGCGGTGACCAGCGAGGAGGCCATGCAGGGCGACACGCTGAGCGTGACGGATATCCGGCTGGTCATGCAGGCGCCGGAGGAAGGCGACCGGGCGACGCTGAGTGTGGCCGAGATGCGATTTTCCGATAACGGCGACGGCACCGTTTCGGTCGCGATCCCGGATGGCGTGCCGATGGGGGTCGTGCTGGACTCCGAGGGTGAACAGGTGGAAATGGCGCTGGATTACAGCACGGACGCTTTCGAGATGACGGTGTCGGGCGACCCCGGCGCGATGCGCTACGACTATGCCGCGGACGCGATGACGCTGGGACTGGCGGAGCTGATCGTCGAGGGTGAGCCGGTTGATATCGGGCAGGCCGAGATGACGCTGGAGGCGCTGAGCGGCAGCACCGAGATGATGGTGGACGGGCTGCGGCGGTCTGTCCAGAACGTGCGCACGGGCACGGTGCGCTACCGCATCGACATGGCCGACCCGGAGGGCGAGGGCCGTCTGCGGGCGCAGGGCGGCGCGGAAAGCACGAACTTCGCCGGCACGTCCAGCCTGCCGCGCGACCTCGACACCCGCGACATGCCCGCGATGCTGGCTGCCGGGTTCGCCGTCGATGGCCGTTTTTCCTATGTCGGCGGGGCGAGCGAATACATGTTCGAGGAGGACGGCCAGAGCCTGCAGGGCCGCAACGCCTCGGAGAGCGGGCGCTTCAGCGTTGCCATGTCCGCGGATGGCCTGACCTATGATGTCGCCGCCGACGACCTGCAGATCGAGGCGATGAGCAGCGACCTGCCGTTCCCGGTGGGGCTGCAACTGGACGAGACCCGCTTCGGCCTGCAGATGCCCGTCGCGCAAAGCGAGGAAACGCAGGATTTCGCGCTGTCGCTGAAGCTCGGCGATTTCACGATGTCCGACTCGATCTGGAGCCTTTTCGACCCGCAGGGCAAGCTGCCGCATGATCCGGCCACGTTCCTCGTGGATGTTGCCGGCAAGGCGCGGCTGCTGGTTGACGTGATGGATGCGGAGGGTCTGGAGGATGTCGAGGACGGCGCCACCATGCCCGGTGATCTGGAGTCGCTGACGCTCAACGATCTGGTGCTGCGGGCCGTGGGCGCCGAGCTGAGCGGCACGGGTGCCTTCACCTTCGACAACAGCGATACCGAGACCTTCGAGGGGCTGCCGGCCCCGGACGGGAAGGTCGACCTGAAGCTGGTCGGCGGCAACGGGGTGCTGGACAGGCTGATCGACATGGGCCTGCTGCCCGAGGAACAGGCCACCAGCATGCGCATGATGATGGGCATGTTCGCCGTGCCCGGCGAGGGCGAGGATACGCTCGTCTCGACGATCGAGGTGCAGCCCGACGGCAAGATCACGGCAAACGGCCAGCGCCTGCGATAGTGCCCCGGCGGCGTGCTCCGCCCTGCTGTGACTTGCGCAGGGGGGCGGGGAAGCCTACCTGTCTTTGGCGACAGGAGGCAGGCGATGAGCGAAACGCTGGAAAAACTGACGGATGCGTTGCTGACGGCGGCGCGCGGTGCGGGCGCCGACGCGGCCGACGCGATGGCGGTATCGGGCCGCGCGGTGACGATCGACGTGCGCGCCGGTGAACTGGAACAGGCCGAGCGCGCCGAGGGCACCGACCTTGGATTGCGGGTGCTGGTGGGGCGGCGGCAGGCCTGTGTTTCGGCCTCGGATACCAGCCCCGAGACACTGGCCGCGCTGGCCGAGCGGGCGGTGGCGATGTGCTGGCCTTCGCTGCGCCTCTTGCCGCGTGGTGGTCGGCCATCCTGGCGTACAGCATTTTCTGGTGTGCCGATTGCGTGTTCCCGCAGGAAT
>NZ_JBKOTX010000214.1:0-8145 GCF_047086965.1 Roseovarius halophilus (ex Wu et al. 2025)
GTCGCGAACATGGTTGATGCCGCAAGGATGCAGTTGACCTCGATCGGGATCGGCGATGTGTTCGCCCGCGCGATCGGCCACGAGGTGACGTTCATCGCGCCGGTCGAAGAAACATTGTGCAGATGCCGCGCCGATGCGTTGTCCGTCGAAAAACTCGCAGGACAGCCGCTGCTCGTGGCCTACGACTACAAGACCACGGCGCAGATCCCCACGGATACAGATGTGCCGCGCCTGCTGGCGAACATGGCCTATGACATACAGGACGCGCACTACACGGCGACGATCGCGGCGGCCACCGGACTGCCCTGCGAAATGCGCTTCGTCGTGCAGGAGAAAACGCCACCACATCTTCTGACGGTTGTGCGCCTGTCACTGACCTGGCGCGAGGACGGCCAGCAAAAGGCAGCCCGCGCCCGCGAAATCTGGTCGCGTTGCCTCGCCACGAACACGTGGCCCGGGCTTTCCGGCGACATGATCGAGGTAGACGCCCCACCGTGGCATGCGACGGAATGGAGCCACAAACGAGTCGCGATAGACGATGCGCGCCAGCGGTTCGGCCACGACATTCTCGCGCGTGCGTTCCAGTTTCAGGCACCGGCGCCGACGGCACCCGCTCTGCCGGAGGACAGCCAATGACACGCTTCATCCCGGTCGAAGAAATAAACCAGCCGTTGACGATCAGCATCGGCCTGTCCGGCGGGTCCGGCACCGGCAAGACATATTCCGCGCTTCGCCTTGCGCGCGGAATCGCAAAGGAGAAGGGCGGCGAAAAAGCGCGCATCGGCTTTGTCGACACCGAGAACAGGCGGGCGCTGCACTACCGCGGGGAATTCCCCGAAATTGCGCATTTCGACATGCAGGCCACCGATGAAAACGGCGCGTCCCTCGGGTATGGGCCGGAACGGTGGATCAAGGTAATCGACGCGGCCGAACAAGCGGGCCTGCCCGTCGTAGTCATCGACTCGTTTTCCCACGCATGGGAAGGCGTCGGCGGCATTCTCGACATTCATTCCGAGACCCTGAACGACCTGACCGGCGACGATCAGGACAAGGCGGATCGCATGAACATGCTGGCCTGGGCGAAGGTCAAGCCGCGATGGAAGCGTCTGGTCGACCGGATCGTCCGGGCGAATGTCGACCTGATCCTCTGCACGCGTGCAACCGCCGTGCCGCAAAAATGGAGCCGCGAAAAGCGCCGCGAGGTAAACGCCTTCAAGACAAAGACACGCCGCGAGGACGTGCCGTGGAACCCGAAGATCGACGCCGACCTCATGTTCGAGATGACGGCGATGATGGTGCTCGATCCGTCCGCGCCGGGCTGCCCCGTCTTCCCGATCAAGGAGCCGGACCAGATCAAGGGCCTGTTCGACACGTCGCGACCGATGGATGAAGAAACCGGCCGGTTGTTGGCGAAATGGTCCTTGACGCAAGGCGGCGCGGCCAATCGCAAGGCCGTGCTGGACGCGGCGCGCGACGCCGCCCGCGGCGGCAAGCAAGCCCTGCAAAACCACTACAAGGGCCTGCCCGATCACGAAAAGAAGGTGGTGATGGCAGACCTGGACGCCATTAAGGGCATCGCGATCGAGGCAGACGCACGCGCTGCCGAGACGCAGGACGGCAACCTTTTCACCGATGAATCCTCCGAGACAGACCGCGAGCGCGCAATGGAAGGGGCCCGCCGCGCGGCAGAGGCCGAAGCGCAGGCCCACGTAGGAAACAGGGGAGACGACTCATGATCCTTTCCACGCACGACAAGTACGCGGCGGTGCGGCGGGAAATCCGGCAACGCCGCCGGGTTTACCCTCGGCTGATCGAGCAGGGCAAAATGAGCCAAGCGGACGCTGACCGGGAAATCGCCATCATGGAGGCGATCGCAGACGATTACGACACGAAGGCCGACATGTTCGCCCAGAGGAGGCAGGGATGACAGGAGACAAGAAACGACCCCATTATCAACAGATCGCGGACATCGAATACGAGCTGGCCAAAGACAAAGCGGCCCAGGAAACGCGGCGCTCTATCATCACCCATGAAATGATCGGATGGCCCACACCAGAGAATGACCGCCACCCACCGCATGGCAGCGGCGCATGGGCGCACACACCGCCGCCGACACGCCACCCGTTTCTTCGTCTGGCGCTCGCTATTCTGCCGGTGTTGCTCTGCATCGCGGCGCTTGGCTGGGGCGTGGCGCTCATCCTGATCATCCTGTTTCAGACTTAAGGAGGTGACATGCCGTACATGGACGAAGGGACTGGCTGGCAAAAAACCGATACCAGCCATGCTGCTGCGGCGGCTGTCACATCCGGGGCCGGACGGCTTCGCGACCTCGTGCTTGGCGTGCTTGCCCAGACACCCGAGCCGGTCAGCACAGAAACGATCGCGCGGCTGACAGGACATGCCTTTTCGAGCGTGCAGCCCCGGGTGTCGGAATTGCGCCGCGACGGTCTGATCAAGGACAGCGGAAAGCGCGGAAGGACCGCGCAAGGGCGATCCTGCATTCTCTGGGAGGCCGTTGCTCATGACTGACCATCAACCAGAATTTGTCCGTATCAGCCAAGTGCAGTCGATATTCGGCGTATCGCGCGCAACGCTCTACCGCGCCGCCCAGCGCAACGAAATCACCATCCACCGGCGCGGGCCTATGTCCTTCATTTCTGTGAAGGAAATGCGACACTGGATCACAGGAAGCAAAAATGGGAACTTGCACCCCGAGTAAAGCTGGCGTTTTCACCCCAGCGGCTGCAACTGCCACCGTAACTTGTACCTCTGCCACCGGCCAAATTGCGCTCATCATCACACCGTGTTCGACCAATTTGAAAAGACATAGCTACGATGTTGGTTCGTCTCCCAAGTCTACTGAATGAAGGGATATTACCGTTAACCCTCGCCGACAGTTAGCGTTCTCTTCTGTAATGAAAACGTAAAGGATTACTGGATAACGGTCGGCACGCAGGACACACTGAGGTCTGGCAAGGCATTTAAATCTTTTTCTAGGAGCGCGTCCTGGTCCTGACCTCGAGCATCATAAAACCTTGAGCAAGCACTCTCCAGTGGGGGGTATTTTCCGGAGCTTTTTGCATGCCTGTCGCACCCTTTGAAGGCGAGCTCCTCCAAGTCGCTTGCTTCTTGTTGTAATTCTGTTCCAAGGCGGAGTAGATTGACAGCCACATTGTCATCCACTTCGTAATTTTTGTAATTCTCTGAAAAACTGACAATTCCTGTTATCACTTGGTCGAGGCTAGTTTTACGGTTGGTGGTGTTTTCGTATGTCGGCATTCCAATAAGAGCTTCATTCCTATTGATCTCGATTTGCGCATTCAGTTCCAGCGCGACAGTTGCGCATTCCTGTGCTGTAGAAAACTGCGGTGCCCCCTCTTGAGCGCCATTAATGGCGAGCGATACCAGCACCCATTTAACATCCATATTAGACCCCTATTGCTAAAATGATCTGAGACCTCACAGATTAACGGTATGACCGTTCAGTGTTGGCGCTCTAGCGCCTGGCCGGCGCGGCCAATTATACAGCGCAAGCAGCGTAGCGCCAACGCATCGGCTCGTCCAGTCAGATGATCTTGTGATCGGCGATCTAGGCGAGAACACATGTGAGCCAAGCGTGGGCTCAACCTTTTGTTATAACAAGATAAGAAGTTTTCACGCGATGCCAGAGCTAATTTATCAGCGATAGTGCTTGGAGTTCGCGGCGGCACCAAAGCACGCTTGGCCGACGCTACATTTCGGCGGCCGGCGAACGAACACGAAATACCTGAAGCGCAATGCGAATCTGAATTCTGCCGATAGAGCGCGGCATTGCACATGCAGGCATTCGATTTGCTTGCTAAGGTCGGTTGGCGAGAATCAAGGGGCGCAGTATCTTGAGCAGTGAATTCGCCAGACAAGGCAGCCTTTTCACGTCTGATTTTCTGACGGAGTCGATCCGCGGCATGACAGAGTGGCCCGCTCTGGATGACCGGGAACTCGAGGTGTTGGAAGATCGGCTGAACTCCATTTATTCCAATTTCCCGACCAACCAGACCCCGAACGAAAGCCAGACCGAGGACGATCTGATCTGGCCGGTACTGGAAGCACTGGGATGGAGCGACAGCCTGCGCCAACAGAACCTGTCCCCCAGGGGCCGCGAGGACTTACCCGACGGCCTGCTGTTCGAGAATGCCGAGACCAAGGCCAAGGCGAATGACCGCCCAGAAGAATGGAAGCGGTATGAATTCGGGCGAGCGGTGGTCGAATCGAAACGCTGGGGCCGGCCCCTGGATAGGCGCTCGGGCCGTCGGGGCGAAGAAACGGCGCCGTCAACGCAAATGCTGCGCTACCTGCGGCGCATTGATGATGTCACGCTTGGTAACCTCAGATGGGGCATCCTGACCAACGGCGCCAAGTGGCGGTTGTATTTCTCGGGCGCGCGCTCGGTCTCGGAACAATTCTTCGAGCTGGACATCGCCGCGATACTCGACATGCCGGGCCACAATGACGGCCTTTTCGCGCTGAGCGCGGAGGACCGCGCCCATTGGCTGACCGTCTTTTACCTGATCTTCCGGCGCGACGCCTTTGTGCCCGTCGGGGCCGATCCGCGCACCTTCCACGAAAAGGCGCTTGAAGAAGGCCGCTTCTACGAAGAGCGCGTGGCTGAAGACCTGTCGAACAAGGTCTTCGGCGAGGTTTTTCCCGATCTGGTCCGCGCCATCGTCAAGGCCGCGCCCGATGCCGACTTGCAGGAGGTGCGCGAAGCGGCGTTGATCCTGCTCTACCGACTGCTCTTCATCCTCTACGCCGAGGACCGCGACCTTCTGCCCGTTCGTGACACCCGCTATGATGACTACGGTTTGCGCAACAAGGTCCGTCTCGACGTGCAGGAGCGCAAGGACCGCGACGATACCTTTTCGGAAAGCGCCGCGCGCTACTGGGGCGCCCTGACAGACCTGTTCATGGCCATCGACAAAGGCGACGCCTCCATCGGCCTGCCGCCTTACAACGGCGGCCTCTTCGATCAGGACCGGCACACGATCCTGACCGAAATCCGCATCCCCGATGCCGTCATGGCCCGCGTGATCGACGCCATGTCGTTCGAACGCACGCCCGAGGGGCGCAAATACATCAACTACCGCAACCTTTCGGTCCAGCAACTCGGCTCGATATACGAACGCCTGCTGGAATACGAGGTGACGCGCGACGAGGGCGAGATCACAGTTCGCCCCAACATCTTCGCGCGCAAGGGGTCCGGCAGCTATTACACCCCCGACGATCTGGTCCAGCTTATCCTGACGGAAACGCTGGAGCCGCTGATCGACGCGCGCAAGCGCGCCTTCCGCGACAAGATCAGGGAACTGGAACAGGGCACCCTGTCCAATGACCGCAAGATCGGCGTGCTTGAAACGCTCGACCCGGCCAGCAAGCTGCTTGACCTAAAGATTTGTGACCCGGCCATGGGATCAGGCCACTTCCTTGTCAGCCTTGTGGACTTCATGGCCGATCAGGTCATCACCGCCATGGCCGAGGCCGAGCTTGAGGTGCCCGCCGACTGGGGCGATTACATCTCGCCCTTGAGCGAGCGGATCAAGACGATCCGAGGGACGATCCTATCCAACGCCGATCAGCGCAACTGGACCATCGACGTGGATCAGCTCGACGACCGTCACATCATCCGCCGCATGGTGCTCAAGCGTTGTATATACGGCGTGGACAAGAACGCCATGGCGGTGGAGCTGGCCAAGGTGGCGCTGTGGCTGCACACCTTCACCGTGGGCGCGCCGCTTTCGTTCCTCGATCACCACCTGCGCTGCGGTGACAGCCTGTTCGGATCGTGGGTAAAAAAGGGCATCGACAAGGCCGCGACCTATGGCACGCCGCTCCTGCTGCATGAGCCGATGAACCGCGCCCTGCGCGCCGCCTCCAAGATGCAGATCGTTGAAGGGTTGACCGACGCCGAGATCGCCGAGGCGCATCGGTCGGCAGACGTGTTCGCCGAGGTCGAGGAGATGACCGCGCCGCTCGATGCGCTGCTCAAGCTCATCCACGCGCTCGACTGGCTGGGCATCAAGGACAAGCCCGGCAAGGCCGCGCTCAAGGTGTTCTTCGATGGTCAGTTCGGCGACCCGCTGGCCATCGCCATGGGCAAGCGCGACCCCAAGATCAAGCGCGAGGCCGACCAACGCTTTGCCGAGATACTGGACGAGGCCCGCACCCTGATCGCCGAGGAAAACTTCCTCAACTGGCAAGTCACCTTCCCCGGCATCTGGTCGGACTGGGAGGGCGAGGCCCTGACTGGGGGCTTTGACGCCGTGGTGGGCAACCCGCCATGGGACCGGATGAAGCTGCAACAGGTGGAATGGTTCGCCGAACGGCGGCGCGAGATCGCCTTTGCACAACGCGCGTCCGACCGCAAGAAAATGATCGCCGATCTGGAAAAGGCCGGTGATCCGCTTGCGGAGGATTATGCCAAGGCATCCCAAAGGGCCGAGGCCGCAACGCGCATGGCGCGCAAGGGCGGCGATTATCCGCTATTGTCCGGCGGTGACGTGAACCTCTATGCCCTGTTCGTGGAACGCGCCATGACACTGGTGCAGCCCACGGGGCTTACGGGGCTGATCGTGCCGTCGGGCATCGCGTCCGACAAGACCGCCGCGCCGTTCTTCAAGAGCGTGGCGACCGAGGGGCGGCTCAAGGCGCTGTATGACTTCGAGAACAAAAAAGTCTTCTTTCCTCACGTTCACGCGTCGTTCAAATTCTGCGCCTTCGTCGCCAGCCCCTCGCCAACGGCAGATGAGGCGCAATGCGCCTTTTACATGCACAACGTGGCGGAGTTGAACGACCCCGAGCGGCGCTTCACCCTCAGCGCCGCCGACTTTGCCCGCGTGAACCCCAACACCGGCACCGCGCCGATCTTCCGCTCGCGCCGCGACGCGGACCTGACCACCACGATCTACGGCAACGCCGTGCCGCTGGTGGACCGGTCCTCGGGCGAGGTGGTGAAGGCATGGCCGGTGAAATATGCCACCATGTTTCACATGACCAACGACTCCGGCCTGTTCCGCACCAAGCTGGAACTGGAGGAGAAGGAAGGTGCGTATCCCGTTGGCGGCAACCGCTATGACAGCGCGGCGGGGCCATGGGTGCCGCTTTATGAAGGCAAGATGGTGCAAGCCTACGACCACCGCGCCGCGAATATTGTCGTGAACCCAGAAAACCAGCACCGACCGGCGCAGCCTTTTCCCGCAACCGAGGATCAGCACAAAGACCCGTCTTGGTTACCGGACCCGCAGTATTGGGTAAATAAGAGCGAGCTACATGGCACGCCTAATTTCCCGTGGTGCCTCAGCTACAAGATGATTACCGCGTCAACAAACATGCGCACGCTAATTGCCGCCGCGCTCCCTCAATGCGGTGTTGGTAACTCAATGGGCATAATGCTGCCCGACGCCGATACCGACGGTTTCAAGCGTGAGGCAGCCTCAATCTTGGGCACGATCAACTCCACGCCTTTCGATTACGTTCTCCGACAGAAAATTCAGGGGCAGAACACCAACTGGTACATCGTCGAACAGCTCCCCGTCATCCCGCCCGAGCGACTCAACGCCACCCGGTTCGGCCCGAAAACCGCCGCCGAGGTCATCCGCGCGGCTGTGTTGGAACTGACCTATACCGCTCATGACATGGCCCCCTTCGCCCGCGACATGGGCCATGTGGACGAGGCGGGGGAAGTCAAGCCGCCCTTCATCTGGGACGACGCCCGCCGCCTCGACCTGCGCGCCAAACTCGACGCGGTGTTTTTCCACCTCTACGGGATCACCGGCCGCGACGAAATCCGCTACATCTATTCCACCTTCCCCATCGTGCAGCGACAGGAGGAAGCCGAATACGGCACCTACCGCTCGCGTGATTTGTGCCTTGCATGGATGAACGCGCTCGCCGCCGGGAACCCGGACGCGGAGATAGAGCTGTGAACGCCGTCGCGCCCCCACCGGCCCTGAATGAGTCGCGGGATACCCTTTTGCGACCGAGTATCCCAGATCAGACAGGGCATTCCCCAGCGACGACAAAACGGGGGCGCATTGTGGGGCGGCCACCATAGCCGTGTTGAATTATCACGTATTATCAATAGATTAACGGGGTATTTTGGTGCCCCCAGAG
>NZ_JBKOTX010000215.1:0-8119 GCF_047086965.1 Roseovarius halophilus (ex Wu et al. 2025)
ACGGATTTGTAGGCCAACCCGGGTCCTCCGTTTGACGGCAGAAGACCCCGGCTTACCAACCCGCAGCGACCAGCACCTATTCCTGAAATCAATCAGGCCAGTGGGGCCGTCCTCCAGACGGGCATGCCCGTCTTCCGTTCAGCCCCACCGGCCAAGGTGGCTGTCGGCACCGGCCATGGTGGTTGTCGCTCAACAGGCGGTGCATCACCGCCGTGGGTCGCGTGGTGGCCACACCACCATCAAGGAGCACATGCCCAAGGCACATCAGCGCCATGGCGGCATGACGCCGGAAAGCCTCATCCGCCGAGCCGCCCGGACCGGCTATCACACGGCCGTGCTTGTCGAGCGCCTGATGCGTGACAGGCCGCATCCCGAGCAGGGATACCGATCCGCCCTCGGGGTGCTCAGCCTGCTGCGCCAATTTGGGCCGGAGAGGTTGGAAGCGGCCTGCGCCCGCGCCCTGACGGTCGGAACTGTGTCCTATGCCTCGGTGCGCTCCATCCTCGTCACCGGGCTGGATCAGGCCCCGGACCCGCCAGACCCGATCACCGCCACACCGGCCCACGACAACATCCGTGGCTCGGGCTACTACCAGTAACCCTCAGCACAAAAGGATCAATACATGCTGACACATCCCACCCTCGACCAGATGGCCGCGCTTGGCCTGACGGGCATGGCCAATGCCTGGAAGGCCCTTGCTGAACAAGATCCCGGCCAGGCTCTCGATCGCAATGAATGGCTCGGGCTCATGCTCGATCGTGAAGCCACAGCGCGCGCGGATAAGCGCTTCGCCAACCGGCTTCGCAATGCAAGGATGCGCTTCCCCAACGCCTGCATCGAAGACGTCAACTTCGCCGCCAGCCGAGGCCTCGACCGCCGTCAGGTCTTCGCCCTGGCACAAGGCGAATGGATCAAGGCAAAGGAGCAGATCGTCCTTACCGGCCAAACGGGCACCGGCAAAACCTGGCTTGCCTGCGCCTTCGGCCATCAAGCTGCGCGCCTCGATCACTCCGTTCTCTACGTCCGCATGCCGCGGCTCTTCGAGGACATGGCCATGGCGCGCCTTGATGGGCGTTTCCCAAAGCTGGTCGACAAGCTGGCCCGCGTCCAGCTCCTCATTCTCGACGACTGGGGCACCCACGGGCTCACCGATCAACAACGCCTCGACCTGCTCGAACTCTTCGAAGAGCGTTATCAACGCCGCTCTACCATCATCACCGCGCAACTGCCCGTCTCGGGCTGGCACGACATGATCGGCGAGCCCACAATCGCCGACGCCATCCTCGACCGGATCGTCCACAACGCCCACCGCATCGATCTCAAGGGAGACAGCCTGCGTAGAAAAGATCAAAACGAGAACTTGACCCACGTGAAAAACCGCGAAACGATGCCATCAGAAACATAACTGCAGGCAGAGGATCAGCCGTGCCCGAGCTGTCCGGGAATTACTGAAACGGCTGTCCGGGATTTAGCGTAATCGCTGTCCGGTATTTCTGAAATCCGCACGGAGGCTGCTATGAATACTCAGATCACCCTGAAGCAGCTCGAAACGCTTTATTGGATTGCCCGGGTCGGGACCTTCGAACGGGCGGCGTCACGGCTCAACACCTCGCAATCGGCTGTCTCGAAGCGGATGCAAGAGCTGGAGCGCGCCTCCCTCATCGAGATCTTCGACCGCTGCCAACGCGGAGCGAAGCTCACCTTGAAGGGGGAGGAGCTTCTCGGCATCGCCGAGAAGATGCTGGAGCTTCACGACCAGATCTCTGATGTGAAACTGGAGGCGCAGCGACGGCCCCGTGTTCTGCGCCTGGGGGTCACTGAGCTTACGGCGATGACTTGGCTGCCCCGCTTAGTGGGGCAGCTGCGCCATCACTATCCGGCTTTGAAGATTTCGCCCGCCGTCGACATGAGCCGGACGCTCTTTGCAGCGCTCGAAGAGGACCAGCTCGATCTCGTGGTTATTCCCGCAGCGTTTCGCCTACCCGAATTCCGCTCGGTCCCCTTGGCGAAAGTCGAGAACGTCTGGATGGCACGGCCCGGCTTGGTGGAAGGCTCGGGCAAGGTTTCCCTTGGCGATCTCGCAAGGCACCCCATGCTAATGCAGGGATCACAATCGGGGTCGGGCCTCTTGCTGAATAAGTGGCTTCAAGGCCAGGGCATAAGTTGTCCCGAGGCCTTGGCCTCGGACAGTCTTACGGCTCTTCTTGGGCTGGCCGTCGCCGGACTGGGGGTCGCCTATCTGCCGCGGGAATGTTTCGGCTATCTCGTCGAGGATCAGACGCTCGAGGTGATCGCGACTGAGGACGAGCTGCCACCGGTCCCCTATGTCGCAATGTATCGAGAGGATCGGCCGCATTCGTTCATTCACGAGGTGGCAGAGCTGGCCGCGGGCTGCGTCGACTTCGGCAGCAGCTTCCAGGCGCTTGGGTAGCACCTGCCGAAACATTCCCTGAGGTGTTTCGTTGTCAGTAGTTAATATCGCTTTTGTTTATGCGTACGTCCTTTTTAGTCTGGTGCCTGCGGAGTTGAGGATGAAAGGCATGACGACATGGCGATCAAGCTGTCTGAGAAGGTTCTGTCGCTGAAGCCCTCCGCGAGTATCGCGGCCAAGCAGCGTGTGAGCGAGCTGCAGGCTGAGGGCCGCAGGATCATCGATCTCACGCTGGGCGAGCCCGACATGAATACACCGGCGCTGATCATTGAGGCCGGGGTCGAATCGATGCGCGCCGGCCAGACGCATTACACCGGCTCGGCGGGAGATGCCTCCCTCCGTGGGGCCATCTGCGAGAAGTTGTGGCGCGAGAACAGTGTCGAATACTCGCCAGAGGAAATCGTCGTCGCCTGTGGCGCGAAGCAGCTGATCCAGGAAGCCTTCTCGGCCACGCTGAACCCCGGGGACGAGGTGATCGTGCCTGCTCCTTACTGGGTGAGCTACCCTGATATCGTGCGCATGAACGGTGGGGAGCCCGTGATCGTTGAGTGCCCCGCCGAGACTGGCTTTCAGCTCTCGCCCGACGCGCTGGAAGCGGCCATCACAGACCGGACGCGCTGGCTCATAATCAATTCGCCGGGCAACCCTAGCGGAGCGGTCCTGAGCGAAGCGGTCTGGCGCGGCATTCTCGAGGTTCTCGCGCGTCACCCCCACGTGGCCCTAATGACGGATGAGATCTACGAGCGGATCACCTACGATGGGGCGCGAAACATCACCCCGGTGGCGCTTGATCCTGCGCTGAAGGATCGCTGCCTGATCGTGAATGGCATGTCCAAAGCCTATGCTATGACAGGATGGCGGCTGGGCTATGCGGCGGGTCCGCGCGAACTGATACGGTCCATCGTTAAGCTGATCGGCCAGTCCACAACCTGCGCCGCCGCCTTTACGCAGGTCGCGGCCCGCGAAGCGCTGCAAGGCGATCAGGCTCCCGTTCGGGAGATGGTCGAGACCTATGCCGTCAGGCGCAGCTTGGTCCTCGACGCGCTCGACACCATGCCAGGGGTCTCCTGCGTTCCTCCGGGCGGTGCCTTCTATCTGTTTCTGAACGTGAACGCTCTCTTGGGATGCGTTGCCCCGGATGGGCGCCGTATCGACAGCGACCTCGATCTCGTGAGCTGGTTCCTCGACGCCGAAGGTTTGGCGGTCATGGACGGGACCTCCTACGGTATGCCGGGCTTTCTGCGCCTCTCCTTTGCGGCGTCGACTGAGACCCTGCGCGAGGGCTGCGCTGCCATGGCGAGGGCCGTCGAGGCGCTCGCACCGGAGCAAACGAGACTGCAGAAGGCGAATGCAAATGACTGACTGGTCCGGCATAGAAAATGAGCTGAAGGAACTGATGGCCTGCTTCCGTGGCTGCGCAGTGGCCAACATCAGCGATAATCTGGAGCGTGCCAAGGGAGCGCGTGGCCTGCGGCCTTTCCACCGGCAGGGCACTATGGCCGGCCGGGCACTGACCGTTCGCACGTCGGCGGGAGACAATGCTTGGATCTATCGCGCCTTCGAGATCCTGCAGCCCGGCGACGTGCTGGTGATCGACGGCGGTGGCTATCCGGATCGCGCGCTGATCGGAGAGATCATGTCGAAGATCGCAGAAGCCAAGGGCGCGGTGGGCATGGTGCTCGACGGGGCCATCCGTGATGTCGATGCCATCGGGGCGGAAGATTTCCCCGTCTTCGCGCGAGCCGTCTCGCATCTCGGACCCTACAAGAACGGCCCTGGTGCCCTGAATGAACCGGTGAGCATCGGAGGCATGGTTGTCACGCCCGGTGACATCATCGTGGGCGACGCAGATGGCCTCGTGGCCTTTGGTCCGGAGTCTGCCAAAGACCTGCTCTTGGCCACGCAGGCGCAGCAACGCAAGGAGGAGGAGATCCTGAGCTCTATCGCGGACGGAAGCTATGCCGGAGCCTATGGCTGAGGCGGAACCCAAGATCTCGTTCATGGGCGAGAGCGCTCTGCTGTTGCAGCTCGAGGGGCCCATGTCGCTGGAGGTTCAGCGGCGCATCTGGGGCTGCGCGCACACTCTGGGAAAGCGCCCCGAGGTCGCCGAGACCGGGGTGGGCGTTCATAGCGTCCTCGCGATTCTCTCCCCGGAGGCCAATGCCGAGGCCTTGGCAGAGGTTTTGCCGAGCCTCTGGGATGCCGCCGACGCGGAAGAGGGCTCGGGGCGGCTGATCGAGGTGCCGGTCGTCTTCGGTGGGAGAGGGGGCATTGATCTTTCGGAGGTGGCCGCGGCCCATAATCTGAGCGAAGCCGAGGTTGTCGAGCGCTACTGCGCTGCGGACTACACGGTTTTTGCTCTCGGGAGCCAGCCGGGCTTCGGCTATCTGGGAGGCCTTGATCCGTCGCTCACGACGCCTCGGCGGTCCTCGCCCCGGCAGAGGGTCGAAGAGGGCAGCGTGATGATCGGCGGCGCGCAGGCGGGCGTGCTCTCGCGCAGCTCTCCCTCGGGGTGGCACGTCATTGGACAGACGGAGCTTGCCTTCTTCGATCCGTTGGGTGACCCACCCGCGCTGATCGCGCCGGGGGACCGGCTCCGGTTCCGTCCGGCTGGGGGCGAGACATGATCCGCATCGTAACAGCCGGCCCGCTCGCGTCCGTCCAGGATCTCGGGCGCCGCGGCTACCGCAGCCTGGGGGTGGGGACCGCGGGTGCGATGGACCTGCGTGCGCTCCGCGCCGTCAACGCCTTGGTTGGCAATGACGAAGGGGCCGCCGCGATCGAGTTCACTCTTGGTGGTTTCGCGGTCGAAGCCATGGAGGACGTCGATATTGCCGTCGGGGGCGCGTCGGCGGACCTCAAGATCGACGGGTCGCGGATCGCTCCGTGGTGGACGCAGACCTTGCGGCGCGGGCAGTTTCTGACCGCGGGTCATAGTGTCAGTGGCATGCGGATCTACCTCGCGGTCGGGGGCGGGATCGATGTCCCCCTGCTGATGGGCGCACGGTCCACCGATCTGAAGGGAGGCTTCGGCGGGCTCGAAGGGCGGACACTCCGCGACGGGGACACACTCGCCACCGGAACCGCCGCTGCCGAAGGGCGCTCGACGGGCTTCGGCCTGAGCTTCAATGCCTACCCGCAGCTTTTTTCCCCTCTGACGAGCCAGGAGCCGCTGCGCTTCGTCCCCGCTGCAGAGTGGGAGGACTATGACGCGCAGACCCAGGCGTGCTTCACCGAAAGTGATTGGACCGTCACGACCGAGAGCAACCGCGTCGGCTATCGCCTCGGTGGACCGGTCCTTGAGGCGGGCGAGCGGCGCGAACTGCTCTCGCACGGTATACTGCCCGGCACGATCCAGCTGCCGCACGGCGGCGCGCCGGTGGTTCAGATGCGAGAGGCAAATACCTGCGGCGGCTATCCGAAGCTGGGAGTGGTTATTGAGGCTGACCTGCACCGCCTAGCGCAGGTTCCGCTGGGCCGGGCGATACGCTTCGCTGCCTGCACCCCGGCTGAAGGCCGGGCCGCGGCACAAAGCCAAGAGGTAGAACTGGCCGCCATCGCGCGCCAGTCGGCGCGGGCGCGCAATGGCTGGGCCGCATGATGGAGAACTGAGGCGATGCGAAAGATAGACGTCAATGCCGATCTTGGAGAAGGCTACGGCCCCTACCGGATCACGGACGATGCGGCACTTCTGCCGCTCGTCACCTCGGTCAATATAGCCGGCGGCGGTCATGCAGGCGACCCCATGGTTATGGCCGAGACCGTGCAGGGCGCGATCAAGGTGAAGGCGCGGTTCGGCTGTCACATCGGTTATCCTGATCGTCAAGGCTTCGGCCGACGCCCAATGGGGCTAACCCACCGGGAGTTGGAAATGGAAGTCATCTCCCAGCTTGGGGCCCTCCGGGCGATCGCGGTCCATCATGGCGGCGAGCTGACCCATGCCAATTTCCATGGCGCACTGGGGAACCTTTCCTTTGCGGATGCCGATGTCGCCCGGACGCTCATTGGTGCGCTCAAGGCCTTTGACCCCGACCTGCACTTCATCGGTCTGCCGGATACCGAGGCCAGCCGCGCAGCAGAGCGTCAGGGCCTTCGCCTCGTCCGATCGTTCCTGGCGGACAGGGGGTATTCTGGCCCCGGCCGGCTCGCGGCTCGCGGTACGGAGGGCGCGGTGCTCCACGATCCTGCGCTGGTGCAGGCGCGGGTATCCGCGGTCCTCCGGGAGGAGCGCCTCACGACGCTGACAGGGGAGGAGATCCCGATGCCCGTGGACTCCATCCTCGTACATAGCGACACGCCTAGGGCACTGGAACTCGCCCATGCGATCCGGGCAGGGATCGAGGAGGCCGGTTGCCGCATCTCCGCCTATCCTGCTCACCAATAATGCATTCCTTCCAGTGATGATTTGTCGTTCGTTATTATCGCTATTCAGAACGGTTTCCCGATGTCAGACTGACCGGAGAAGAAGCGTCCGCGACCCGACGGATGCCGCGAGAGACAACCAACAGGAGAAACGCGATGCTCAGATACACGACACTTATCCTTGCCCTGATGGGCAGCACCGCCGCCGCCGAGACCTGGGACCTGCCGCTTGCCTGGCCGGACTCCAACTATATCACGCAGAGCGCCCAGAGCTTTGCCGACCAAGTCGGCGAGGCCACTGAGAACCGGGTGGAAATTACCCTGCATCCGGGCGGATCGCTCGGCTTCAAGGGACCGGAAATGCTCTCGGCTGTCGGTGACGGCCTTGTTCCGATCGGGGACATGCTCCTCAATCAGCAGGTTGGCACTGAGCCTCTGCTGGGCATGACCTCGCTTCCTTATTTCCTCGGCTCCTTCGACGAACTTGAACAGTTCGAGGCCTATTTCCGCCCGACGCTCGAGGAGCTCATGGAGGAGAATAATCAGAAGCTCCTTTATACCATTCCCTGGCCGCAACAGCAGATCTGGACCGAGGCCGAGGTCACCGATCTCTCCTCACTGGAGGGGATGACGATCCGCAGCTACGATCGGTCCTCCACAGAGGTCTTCGAATCCGCTGGCATGACCCCCGTCCAATTGCCCTGGGGCGAGGTCATCCCATCCTTGGCCGCGGGTACTATCGACGCGGTCGCGACCTCCTCGCCCTCCGCGGTGGACGGCTCGTTCTGGGAGTTTATCGGCTATGGCTATCCGACGCGGCAGACTTGGAACATGAATGCCATGACCGTGAATCTTGATCGCTGGAATGCGCTCAGCGAGGAGGACCGCACGGCGATCGCGGGGCTGGCTAACGAGCTTCAGCCCGAGTTCTGGCAGCGTGCCCAGGATGAAGACGCCAAGAACATGATGACCCTCGAGGAGAATGGCGTGGCCCTCTCCGACATCAGCGATGAACTTCGGAGCGATCTTACCGAACGTGCCGCGCCGCTGCGTGAGGCCGCGCTCGAGGAGATGGGCGAAGAGGCCCGTCGCATCGTCGAAGGCTTTGACGCAGAGTAATGGCTCGATGACGGGATCGTCCGGAATGCTGGGCGATCCCCTTTTCCACGTTCTCGCCGGTGCTTTGGTGCGCGGCGGTGTGACGAGCGAGGTTCTGGGACTATCCTAAATTTTGTGCTCTGGCGTGGTAACGGTTCTGAAAAGGAGACCACGAATGAGCATCGACAAAGACCTTTTGGACAAGCTGATGGAAGGCCGGTCAGCCGG
>NZ_JBKOTX010000216.1:0-8064 GCF_047086965.1 Roseovarius halophilus (ex Wu et al. 2025)
GGCGCCCTCGCTCGGCAAGCCGGTCCTGGTGATGCGGGACACGACCGAGCGCCCCGAGGCGGTCGAGGCCGGGACCGTGAAGCTGGTGGGCACCGATGGCGACAGGATCCGCGATACCGCCCTGACCCTTCTCGATGACGCGCAGGCCTATGACGCGATGGCCCGCGCCCTCAACCCCTATGGTGACGGCACCGCCGCCGAACGGATCGCCGACGCCCTGACAGCCCGCGATCAGGCTACGTGAAGGAGATTTCCATGTTCGACCGTATCTCGATGATCGGGCTGGGCTATATCGGCCTGCCCACGGCGGCGCTTTTCGCCGCCCACGGCACGAAGGTGATCGGCGTGGACGTCTCGCCGAACGTGGTGGACACCATCAATGCCGGGAAAATCCATATCGTCGAGCCCGAGCTTGACGGGATCGTGCACAAGGCCGTCTCCGAGGACATGCTGCACGCCACGCTGGACCCGGAACCGGCCGATGCCTTCATCATCGCGGTGCCTACCCCCTTCAAGGAAGGGTACGAACCGAACCTCGACTACATTAAATCCGCGGCGGAAATGATCGCGCCCGTGCTGGCGCCCGGCAATCTCGTGGTCCTCGAAAGCACCTCGCCCATCGGGGCCACCGAGCAGATGGCCGATTGGCTGGCCGCGGCGCGCCCGGATCTGAGCTTTCCGCAAACCGCCGGGAACGACGCCGATATCCAGGTCGCCCATTGCCCCGAGCGGGTGCTGCCCGGCCACGTGGTGCGCGAGCTGGTGGAAAACGACCGTATCATCGGCGGCATGACCGAGCGCGCCAGCGAGATGGCCGTGGCCATGTACAGGAAAGTGGTCCAGGGTGAATGCGTGGTCACCAATGCCCGCACCGCCGAGATGTGCAAGCTGACCGAAAACAGCTCGCGCGATGCGCAGATCGCCTTCGCCAACGAACTCAGCATCATCTGCGACAGGTTCGGTATCGATGTCTGGGAGCTGATCGGTTTGGCCAACCGCCATCCGCGGGTCAACATCCTGCAGCCGGGCGCCGGCGTGGGCGGGCACTGCATCGCGGTCGACCCGTGGTTCATCGTCTCTTCCGCCCCCGAGGAGGCACGGCTTGTCCGGCTGGCGCGGGAGATCAATGACGGCAAGCCGGACTGGGTGCTGCAGAAGGGCAAGGACGCGGTGATGGCGGTGATGGCCAGCGATCCCGCGCGCGCCATGGCGGATATCAAGGTCGCCTGCCTTGGGCTGGCCTTCAAGCCCGATATCGACGACCTGCGCGAAAGCCCCGCCCTGCAGATCACCCGCGGCTTCGGCAAGCTGGGCTGCCAAGTGCTGGCCGTGGAACCCCATATCGCCGAACTGCCCGCCGACATGGCCGACATGCCGATCACGCTGACCCCACTGGAGGACGCCATCGCACAGGCCGACGTGGTCTGCGTGCTGGTCCGGCACGCGGCCTTTGCCGGCCTCGCCGCGAAGCTGCCCGACACGGCCCGGATGATCGACGTGGTCGGCCTGTAACGGCCCGTCTCCCGCCGGAAGCTTCACCGCTGGCGGAACGTGCCGCGATTTGGCACAAGGCATGTCAGGACATGTGCCCGATTGCCCGTGGCGCGTAACGAGTCGAAGGACGGCCCCGATGGAAATTGAACAGACAGCCCTGCCCGGTGTGCTCATCCTCACGCCTGCCCGCCATGGCGACAATCGCGGCTTCTTTTCCGAAAGCTGGAACCGGCGCCGCATGGCCGAGGCCGGGATCGACATCGATTTCGTGCAGGACAACCATTCGGTTTCCGAACGGCCCGGCACCGTGCGCGGCCTGCATTGCCAGGCCCCGCCCCGTGCCCAGGCCAAGCTGGTGCGTTGCGGGCGCGGCGCGCTTTACGACGTGGCCGTCGATATCCGCCGGGGCAGCCCGACCTACGGCGCGTGGGTGGGCGTCGAGCTGAGCTTCGAGAACGGCCGGCAGCTGCTGATCCCCGAAGGCTTCCTGCACGGCTTCGCCACCCGCGAGCCGATGACCGAGATCATCTACAAATGCTCCGATTACTATGCCCCCGAGACGGACAGCACGGTGCGCTTCGATGACCCCGACATCGGCATCGACTGGGGGATCGATCCCGTCGAAGCGGTGCTGAGCGACAAGGATGCCCGGGCCCCCTGGTTCCGGGATTTCACCAGCCCCTTCGTCCTCGAGGCGGCGTCATGAAGCTGCTGGTGACGGGCGGGGCGGGTTTCATCGGGTCGGCGGTCGTGCGGCAGGCGGTGGGGAAGGGGCACCACGTGGTCAACCTCGACGCGCTGACCTATGCCGCCTGCCTCGACAACGTGGCGCCGGTCGCCGAAAGCCCCCTTTATGCCTTCGAGCAGGCCGACATCCGCGATCGCGCCGCCCTCGATCGGATCTTCGCCGACCATGCGCCCGACGCGGTGATGCACCTGGCCGCGGAATCCCACGTGGACCGCTCCATCGACGGGCCGGGCAGTTTCATCGAGACCAACATCACGGGCACCTACAACCTGCTGGAGGCCGCCCGCGCGTATTGGACGCGCAACGGCCGGCCCGATGCCTTCCGTTTCCATCACGTCTCCACCGACGAGGTCTACGGGTCGCTGCCCGCCGAGGGGCATGTGAAATTCACCGAGGAGACGCCCTACGATCCGCGCAGTCCCTATTCCGCCTCGAAGGCGGCCTCGGATCACCTGGTGCGCGCCTGGCACGAAACCTACGGGCTGCCGGTGGTCCTGACCAATTGCTCCAACAATTACGGCCCCTATCACTTCCCCGAGAAGCTTATCCCGGTCGTCATCCTCAACGCGCTGGCCGGCCGGGACCTGCCCGTTTACGGGGACGGGTCCAACATCCGCGACTGGCTCTATGTCGAGGACCATGCCGAGGCGCTGCTGCTGGTGCTGGAGACGGGAACCTCCGGCAGGTCCTACAATATCGGCGGCGAGAACGAGCGCACCAATCTCGAACTGGTCAAGGCGCTCTGCGCCATTCTCGATGATCTGCGGCCGCGCGCCGACGGGCAATCCTATGCCGGGCAGATCACCTTCGTCACCGACCGTCCCGGCCACGATGCGCGCTATGCCATCGACCCGACCCGCATCCGGGAGGAACTGGGCTGGCGTCCCTCGGTCACGGTCGAGGAAGGGTTGAGGCGCACCGTCACCTGGTACCTGGAGAACGAGCCGTGGTGGCGCGCCTTGCAGGACCGCGACGGCGTGGGCAAACGGCTGGGGGCGGGCTGAGCGGGCCCCATCACGCAGGAACAGGACAGGCGGCATGAATATCCTCGTTTTCGGCAGAACCGGCCAGGTGGCCACCGAGCTGCGCAGCCGGGCCGACGTGACGGCCCTCGGGCGCGCGGAGGCCGACCTGTCCCGGCCCGAAAGCTGCGCCGCCGCGATCGCGGCGCATGCGCCCGACCTGGTGATCAATGCCGCCGCCTACACGGCCGTGGACCGCGCCGAGACGGAAGAGGCCTTGGCCACCACCATCAACGGCGCGGCGCCCGGCGCCATGGCCCGCGCCTGCGCGGCTCGGGGCATACCGTTCTGCCATGTCTCGACGGATTACGTCTTCGACGGGGGCGGCACCACGCCGCGCGGGCCGGACGATCCCGTCGCCCCCTGCAACGCCTACGGCCGCAGCAAGCTCGCCGGCGAGGCGGCGGTGCGCGAGGCCGGCGGCCAACACGCCATCCTGCGTACCTCCTGGGTCTTCTCGGCCCATGGCGGCAATTTCGTGAAGACGATGCTGCGCCTGTCGGAAACCCGCCCCGCGCTCGACGTGGTGGCCGACCAGATCGGCGGGCCAACCCCGGCGGGCGACATCGCCGCGGCGCTGCTGACCATCGGGCGGGCCATGGCCGCGGGGCAGGGCGGCGGGCTTTACCATTTCAGCGGGGCCCCGGATGTCAGCTGGGCGGATTTCGCCCGCGAGGTATTCGCACAGGCGGGCAGGGCGGTCGATGTCACCGGGATCCCCACCGCCGATTATCCCACGCCGGCGCCCCGGCCGCTGAATTCAAGGCTTGATTGTGCCGCATTGGCGACGGATTTTGGCATTACCCGTCCCGACTGGCGGGCCGGGCTCTCCGGCGTCCTGCAGGAATTGAGGCAGCAATGACGACATCGCGCAAGGGCATCATTCTGGCGGGCGGGTCCGGCACGCGGCTCTATCCGATCACGCTTGGTTTGTCCAAACAGCTGCTGCCGGTCTATGACAAGCCGATGATCTTCTACCCGCTGTCGGTGCTGATGCTGGCCGGCATCCGGGAAATCGCGATCATCACCACCCCGCAGGATCAGGCGCAATTCCGCCGCCTGCTCGGCGATGGCCGCCAATGGGGCCTTGAGTTCACCTACATAGAACAGCCCTCGCCCGACGGGCTGGCGCAGGCCTATCTGCTGGCCGAGGATTTCCTTGCCGGCAGCCCCTCGGCCCTCGTCCTGGGCGACAACATCTTCTACGGCCACGGCCTGTCCGAGCAGCTGGCCGCCGCCTCGGCCCGGCAGGACGGCGGCACCGTGTTCGGCTACAGGGTGGCCGACCCGGAACGCTACGGCGTGGTGGAGTTCGATGCTGCCGGCCGGGCCGTCTCGATCGTCGAGAAGCCCGAGGCGCCCCGGTCGGATTACGCGGTCACGGGGCTCTATTTCCTCGACGGGGAGGCGCCCGCGCGCGCCCGGCAAGTCACGCCCTCGGCCCGGGGGGAGCTGGAAATCACCACCCTGCTCGACATGTACCTGCATGACGGCAAGCTCGCGGTCGAACTGATGGGCCGGGGCTACGCCTGGCTCGATACCGGCACCCATGCCAGCCTGCTCGACGCGGGTAATTTCGTGCGAACGCTCGAACAGAGGCAGGGCCAGCAGGTGGGCTGCCTGGAGGAGGTCGCCTATATCAAGGGCTGGATCGACGCGGAGGCCCTGGCCCGGCGGATCGATCTGTTCCGCAAGACCGACTACGGAAGCTACCTTGAACGCCTGCTGCAGTACGCCGGCCCGACCGCCTGATCCATGCCGGATCCCGAACAGCCGCATGTCGTGATCCTGATGGCCGTCTACAATGGCGGCGCCTACCTGCAGGAACAACTGGACAGCCTTGCCGACCAGGCGCATCCCGACTGGCAGCTCATCGCCGGCGATGACGGGTCCACCGATGACAGCCGGGAAATCCTGGACCGGTTCGCCCGGCAGCACCCGTCGATCCGCCTTGACGGCCCCGGGCGGGGCGGGGCCGAGAATTTCATGTCCCTCGTCCGCCGCACTCCCGAGCATGCGCCCCCCGGGCACTGGCTGGCCTTCTGCGACCAGGATGACGTGTGGCTGCCCGACAGGCTCTCGCGCGGGATCGCCGCGCTGAACGCCACGGCCCCGGACGGCCCGGCCCTTTACTGCAGCCGCACATGGATCACCGACGACACGCTCGGCAACCGGCGCCTCTCGGCGCCGCGGCGCCGGGCGCCGTCCTTCCGCAACGCGCTCGTGCAGAATATCGCCTCGGGCAACACCATCCTGCTCAACCCCGCGGCCGCGCAGCTCGTGGAGGCCGCGTCCCGGGACGTCGAGCGCGTCGTGGTGCATGACTGGTGGGTCTACCAACTCGTCACCGGGGCCGGCGGGCAGGTCGTCCACGACGACAGGCCGACGTTGCTCTACCGTCAGCACGGGGTGAACCAGATCGGCGCCAACGATACCGCGTCGGCCCGGCTCAAGCGCGTGCGCCAATTGCTGCGTGGCAGTTTCCGGGCCTGGAACGAAACGAATGCCCGGACGCTTTCGGATCTTCAGGCCCACCTCACGCCGGAAAACCGGCAGGCGCTGGCGGATTTCTCGGAGATGCGCCACGGGTCGCTACCGGCACGCCTTGCCGCGTTGCGCCGGCTCGGGCCGTACCGCCAAAGCGTCGCAAGCACGCTGGCCCTTTGGGTTTCAGTGCTCCTGAACCGTGTTTAGTTAACATAACATTGATTACCGGAGAAAATATTGTAAGTGCAAAGTTAAAATGTCCCACATCAGCAAAATAGAAGTGCCACACTTCCCTTTCGTCGAGGAAGGATTGGAGCGTGACAGTGGGATGGGCTTTTATCAGCGGATAACTCGGAACCCACGGCACAGTTCATACTGCAGAATTTTGTGACCAAAAGCGTTGAAAAATGCAACAAAATGCTGCTCAAGTCAACATTGCCACATCAAAAATGGTTTCTCGTAACTGAACCTCTAAGTGTCTGATTTTCCACAATGTGGGTCCATCCATGGGTGCACCCGTGGGACCTCCCATGGGGGGTACCAATCTATATAGACTGATGATGATGATAGGACTCGCAGCGCGGGCGCGCGCGAGGCGACCCGACGGATTGCCGTTGCAAACCCCGATGGCTACGATATCGCCGATTGCAGCATGATGTGGCAGAGCCAATGGCCGACCAGACACACACACCACAGCCCGTCTACCAATCACTCACCGAGAAGCAGCGCCGCTTCGTGGATCAATATCTCATCGAGACCAACGCCACCAAAGCGGCCCAAATCGCCGGCTACGGCTCCCCGCACAACCAAGGCCCTCGGTTGCTGCAAAATGCTAGAATCCGGGATGCGCTCGCCGAACGGGATGCGGAGCGTCAACGCCGCGTCGAGATCGACCAGGACACCGTGCTCACGAAATGGTGGAAAATCGTCACCGCCGATGCCAACGACCTCTCGCAGCACCGTCACGGCGCCTGCCGCTACTGCTACGGCGAGGATCACGAGTACCAATGGAAAACCGAGCGTGAATTCCGTCACGCCCTCGAGAAAGCCGTGAAACAGATTGCCGGCACCGACGCCAACCTCGCCGCCGAACTGCGTGACGGGGCCATCCGCGCCCCCTCTCTCCCGGATGACAGTGGCGGATACGGTTACGGGATCACCCGCGATCCCGCCCCTGACTGTCCCGAGGCGTATGCGTTGGCGAAGCCGCCAAAGGCCACGCGGCAGCTTGGACCGCGGACTTCGGCGGACGTCACACACCTCTGACTACCCAACTGAAAACCGTCATCGAGAAACAGAAATACAGGCGGGCGGAGGTTGTTCCGCGCGGCGTGGCGGCGGGCGCCTGATGGCTGCTCGGGCCCGTTTCGAGCTTCTGACCGGGGGCCGCGCGGCGCGGGCGATTTTGCGGGAAAAACGCCTCCGGCATCGCGGCGGCGATGCGTCGGTATCGCGTCGTCCCCGGCTCCCCCGGTCCGGGCCCGGAAAACCGCCACGACCACCGGCCCGGAGCCCCCGCCCCGCGGCTTGCAATGCCGGGGGCTCTCGGCTACACGGCAGCCGGTCATTGGTTCATCCGGGATATCATGCCCCCCTGCATTTTCATCGTCATGGCCGTCTGCAGGCCCGAGCCTGCGCATCTGAAGGCACAGATACGGTCCCTGGCGGACCAGACCCACGAGACCCGCCACCTCGTCGCGGTGATGGCCGACACCTGCTCGGACGACTTGGTGACCGAGCTGGCCGAGGAGGCGGGCCTGCCCCTGACCCTGGTGCCGAGCGATTTCGCGCTCGACGCGGTACGCGCCTTCGAGGCCGGGCTGACCGAGGCACTCCGGCTGATCGAGGCGGACGGGGACGACGGCGCGGCGCTGGTCGCGCTCTGCGACCAGGACGACATCTGGCACCCCGAGCGGCTGGCAAAGGGCGTGGCGGCGCTGGCGGCCAGCGGCGCCGAGCTGGTGCACAGCGATGCGCGGCTGGTGGGCCCCAACGGGCAGGAGGTGCTGCAGCGCTCGATGTTCGCCTACGAGCGGCGCAAGCGCCAGCCGGGGCTGCGCGGCCTGCTTTACCGCAACAACATCACCGGCATGACCACGCTGATGCGGCCCCGGCTGCTGCGCCTCGCCCTGCCCTTCCCGGCCCAGAGCGGGGTGCATTTCTACCATGACCTGTGGCTGGGGCTGCTGGCCGCGGCCACCGGCGGGGTGCACCTGATCCCCGAGCCGCTGGTCGATTACCGCCAGCACGGCGCGAACGCCATCGGCGCGGTGGATCGCCGCCGGCGCCAGACCGGGGCGGCGCGGCGCAAGC
>NZ_JBKOTX010000217.1:0-8041 GCF_047086965.1 Roseovarius halophilus (ex Wu et al. 2025)
CGTTCCTTTTGCTGGTCATCCCCGGGCCTGACCCGGGGATCTCCGGCCAAGAGATCATCCGGTCAAGCCGGATGATGACGCAGGCAACTGGCACCGGGGGGGGGGGGGGGGGGGGGGGCCGCGGCCCGCCGCCCCCCCCCCCCCCCCCCCCCGCCCCCCTCAGACCTTTGGCTTGACCTGCATCAGGCGCATGACCTGTGCCATCTCGGGGCCGCGATCCATGCCCGTGACCGCTCGGCGCAGCGGCATGAACAGCCCCTTGCCCTTGCGACCCGTGGCCGCCTTGACCGCCGCGGTCCAATCGCTCCAGGTCTCGGACGTGTAGGGCGGATCGCCCAGCAGGCCCAGCGCGGTCTCGACGAAGTCCGCGTCCTCCTCGGCGACCTGGGGCGTGGGGCCCTCGTAAAACAGCTGCCACCAGCCGGCCATGTCGTCGAGCGTGTCAATGTTCTCGCGCACCACCTCCCAGAAGACTTCGGCCAGGTCCTCCGGCACGCCCAGTTCCCGCACGCGGGTCTCGACCTGCGAGAAGGGGCGCGCGGCCAGCCAGCGATGGGTCAGCGGCACCAGGTCCTCACTATCGAACTTCGTAGGTGCGCTGCCGAACCTGGACAGGTCGAACCCCTCGACGACCTCCTCTATGGTCTCGCGCAACTCCACCGGGTCCGAGGACCCCAGCCGCGCCATCAGCGAATTCACGGCCATGGCCGCGATGCCCCGCGCGCGCAGATCGCGCAGCGCCAGGGTGCCGAGGCGTTTCGACAGCGCTTCGCCCTGCGGTCCGGTCAACAGCGAGTGATGCGCGAAATTCGGAACGGCCCCACCCAGCACCTGCATCATCTGGATCTGGGTCGCGGTGTTGGTCACGTGGTCCGAGCCGCGCACCACATCGGTGATCCCCATTTCGGTGTCGTCCACGACAGAGGCGAGGGTATAGAGCACCTGCCCGTCGCCGCGGATCAGCACCGGGTCGCTGACGCTGGCCGCATCGATGGAGATGTCGCCGAGGATCCCGTCGGCCCATTCGATCCGCTCGTGATCCAGCTTGAAGCGCCAATGGCCCCTGCGCCCCTCGTCACGATAGGCCTTCTTCTGCGCCTCGGTCAGGGTCAGCCCCGAACGGTCATAGACTGGCGGGCGGCCCATGTTCATCTGCTTCTTGCGCTTGAGGTCCAACTCGCCGGGGGTGTCGAAACACTCGTAGAGCCGGCCCATCTCGATCAGCCTGTCCCGGGCCGCGGCGTAGCGGTCCAGCCGCTCGGACTGGCGCTCCACCCGGTCCCAGGTCAGGCCCAGCCAGGCCAGGTCTTCCTTGATCGCCTCGACATAGGCCTCGTCCGAACGTTCCGGGTCGGTGTCGTCGATCCGCAGGATGAAGTCCCCGCCTGCCTGGCGCGCGATGCAGTAGTTGAACAGCGCCGCGCGCAGGTTGCCGATATGCAGGTAGCCCGTGGGCGACGGGGCAAAGCGGGTGGTGGTCATGGGGCTCTCCTATTCAGGGCGCAGGCTCTTTCACAGCCGGGCGGAATTGTCCATATCGGGGCGCATGGAAACGCCCAGCCTTGCCCGGATCGAAGAGATCGCCCGAGAGACCGTCGCCACCCTGCCCGCGCCCTTTGCCGCACTGGCGCAGGACGTCGCGATCCAGGCGGCAGACTGGCTGCCCGATCACCTGCTGGACCCGGAAGACGACCCCCAGGCCCAGCGCGAAGAGATCACGGGAATGTATGACGGCATCCCGCTGACGGAGAAATCCAGCAACGATCTGCCCCTTGGGCCCGACATCGTCTGGCTGTTCCGACAGCCCATCCTGATGGAGCTGGACGACCGCGACGTGACCTTCGAGGCCCTTGTCGCCCATGTCACCGTCCATGAATTCGCCCATCATTTCGGCTGGTCCGACGGTGATATTGCCGCGATAGACCGTTGGTGGGAATGAGTGCCGATCCGGGGCACGGCCTCTGCAGACGCGCGGGCCCATTTGCGGCATCGCCCAAGGCGGCGGCCCGGAGGCGGTGCCTTGGCAACAGGGGCCGGTTCGGGCTACGTTAGCGCCAACAGGAGGCGCCTGATGCACGATATTCTCACCGTTACCCTCAACCCGGCCTTTGATCTGTCGACCTCGGTCGCGCAGATGATTCCGGATGCCAAGATGCGCTGCGGCCCGCCCGAGACGGACCCGGGCGGAGGCGGGTTGAACGTCTCGCGCGCCATCCACCAGCTGGGCGGGGCCTCCAAGGCCTTCGTCGCGCTGGGGGGCGACACCGGCACCGCGCTGGAACACCTGCTGCGCAAGACCGGCCTCGACATCGTCGTTCACGCAGCCCCCGGCGAAACCCGCCAGAGCCTCGCCGTCACGGACCTGAGCACCAACGAGCAGTTCCGCTTCATGCTGCCCGGTCCCGACTGGACGGGCGAGGACATCCAGCGGGCCCGCGATGCGATCCGCGACAGCGCCACGCGTGACGGCTATATCGTCCTGTCGGGCAGCGGGCCGCATGGCGCCTCGCCCGACCTCTACGCCCGTATCTGCCGGGACGTCAGCGAAACCGGCGCGCGGGTCGTGCTGGACACCTCGGGCCCCGCGCTGGCGCATCTGGCCGCCGGGCAGGACACCCCACCCTTCCTGCTGCGCATGGACAGCCACGAGGCCGAGACCCTGGCCCGCCGCCCCCTGCGCAGCCGCGCAGACAGCGCCGCCTTCGCCGAGCGCCTGGTCAAGCAGGGGGCGGCGCAACTGGTCATCGTTGCCCGGGGCAGTGACGGGTCGGTCCTGGCCGATGGCACCCGCAAGCTGCGGGTCAACGCCGCCAATGTCACCGTGCGCAGCCGCGTCGGCGCGGGCGACAGCTTTGTCGGTGGCTTCGTCATGGCCCTGTCCGAGGATCACCCGATCGAAGAGGCCTTCCGCCGGGGCTCGGCCGCCGCCTCGGCCGCCTGCATGACCGAGGGCACGCAGCTTTGCCTGCCGCAGGATTTCGAGACGCTGCTGGAGAAGACGCAAGTCGAGGTTCTGTAGGCCCGACGCATAACAGGCGCGCCGGTCCTCCGACGCGCCTGTTGCAGGGGGTTGGCCCCGGCAGATGTGGCCTTTTTCAGCCGGCCAGTTTGGCCGAAATCTGAACAAGGCGCTTGGCCTGATGCGCAACCGATCGCTGGCCGATATCGCCCAGTTCACCCGGCGTGGTGGAAAACCCGTAGGGATTGCCGCCGTCCTCGAACTTCACGCCGTCGGTATAACCCGGCACCACGAGAATCGCGCCCCAGTGCATGAAGGTGGTGTAGAAACCAAGCAGCGTGGATTCCGCACCGCCATTCGGGTTCTGGCTGGAGGTGGTCGCCGTCACCGCCTTGTCGACCAGTTTGCCCTCCATCCAGAGCGGACCCAGCGTGTCGATGAAGGCACGCATCTGGCTTGTCACGGTACCAAAGCGCGTGGGCGAAGAGAAGAACAGACCGTCGGCCCAGTCCACGTCGGCGAGGCTGGCCTCGGGGACATCGGATTGCGCCTCGGCAGCGGCTTGCCAGGCGTCCTGCCCGGCCACGACCTCGGCCGGGGCGGTTTCACGCACGCGGCGCAGACGGACCTCGGCGCCAGCCTCTTGGGCGGCCTTGGCAGCGGTCTGGGCGACGCCGTAGTTCGTGCCGTAGGTCGAGTAGTAGATGATCGTGATCTTGGGAGTGGTCATTGCAGGCTCCTTGCAGCGCTGTTTCTGCTTGCTGCATACCTATGGATGAACGCGCGCGATGTCGTCGCACATGGCTCCGCAACCGCTGTGCGCTGGTGCACGAATATCAAAAATCGCCCTTGAACCGCGCCTGGGCTTTCAGCCCTCGTCACGCCATCGGTTCACGATGGGATAGCGCCGGTCCAGCCAGAAGGCCTTCATCGACAGGCGCGGCCCGGGGGCGGACTGGAATCGCTTGTATTCGCTGATATAGAGCAGGTGCTCGATCTTCTTGACCATATCGCGGTCATAACCCGCGGCCACGCAATCGGTGACGCTGGCCTCGTCATCCACAAGCATCTGCAGGATGTCGTCCAGCACCTCGTAATCGGGCAGGCTGTCGCTGTCCTTCTGATCCGCGCGCAACTCGGCCGAGGGGGGTTTATCGATGATCGCCACCGGCACGACCTCGCCCGCGGGGCCCTTCATCCAGGGGCGGTGAGTAGCATTGCGCCAGCGGCAGATCTCGAAGACCCGCGTCTTGTAAAGATCCTTGATCGGGTTATAGCCTCCGGCCATGTCGCCATAGATCGTGGCATAGCCGACAGCGACCTCGGACTTGTTCCCCGTGGTCAGCAGCATCTCGCCGAACTTGTTCGACTGCGCCATGAGCAGCAGGCCACGGATGCGTGACTGGATGTTCTCCTCGGTCACGTCCTCGGCCAGCCCCTCGAAAAGCGGGGCCAGTGTGTCGGTCACCGCATCGCGCACCGCGCCGATGGGCACGGTATCGTAGCGCACACCCAGCGCACGGGCGGCGGCCCTCGCATCGTCGAGGGAGGCCTCTGAGGTATACTCCGACGGCAGCATGACACAGCGCACGTTCTCGGGCCCCAGCGCATCCACGGCGATCGCCGCCACGGCCGCCGAGTCCACCCCGCCTGACAGGCCCAGCACGACTTTCCCGAAGCCGGTCTTGCCCATGTAATCGCGCAGCGCCAGGACCATGGCGTGGTAGTCCTGTTCCAGGCTGTCGGGCACAGGGGTCATCTCGCCCGGCGCTGCGCACCAGCCCGCGCCGTCATGCGTGAAATCCACATGGGCGATCTCTTCGGCGAAATGCGCCATCTGCATCGCGAGGGCACCGTGCCGGTTCAGTACGAAAGAGCCGCCGTCGAAGACCTGGTCGTCCTGCCCGCCCACGGTATTCAGATAGACCATCGGCAGATCGCATTCGGTCACACGCGCCACCATCTGGTTCATCCGCACCTCGCGCTTGTCGCGAAAATAGGGGCTGCCGTTGGGCACGAGCAACAATTCCGCCCCGCTCTCGGCCATGGCCTCGCAGACGTCCGGATACCAGGCATCCTCGCAGACCGGCGTGCCGATGCGCAGCGGCCCGGCATCCCAGGGCCCCTGCATGGCCCCGCGAGAAAACACGCGAACCTCGTCGAAGACGTTGAAATTGGGCAGGAAATATTTGCGCGTCGTGGCGTGGACGCGCCCGTCCTTGAGGATGAAATAGGTGTTGTGAAGCTTGGTCGCTTCGGGCAGCGGCCCGCCAATGCCCAGGATCGGCCCGTCGGCACAGTCCATTGCCAACGCCTCGACGGCCTCGACAGAGCGGCGCACGAAGGCCGGTTTCAACACCAGGTCCTGCGGCTGATAGCCGGTGATGAACATCTCGGGCAACATGACCATGTCGGCACCCGCATCCCGGCCGCTTTGCCAGGCGGCGCGCGCCTTGGCGGCATTGCCCGCGACATCGCCCACGGTGGGATTGAGCTGCGCCATGGTCAGGCGGAAACGGTCGGCCATGTGGAACACCCTTGGTCAGTCCTTTGGCCCATGTAGCAGATCGACGGGCAAGGTGAAGCCGAATGGCCGAAGTCGGGCCGGTTTCTCCGTTGTCTTGTGGGGCCGGGCTGATTACGCTGCACTGGTATATCCGCAAAGAGAGCTGCCCATCATGCCGCGCACCAAGACGCATCACACCCTTGCCGCCACGCTGTGCGCGATGGTCGCCCTGCCCGCCGGGGCGCAGTCGGTGCAGACCAAGCAATACGACGATGGCGGCGTCTACGAGGGGCAGTTCCTGAATGGCCTCCAGCACGGTCAGGGCACCTACCAGTTGCCAAATGGCTATGAATATACCGGTGAGTGGTTCGAGGGTGAGATCCGCGGCGAAGGCACGGCAGAATTTCCCAACGGATCGGTCTACGAGGGCGCATTCGCCGACGGCAAGCCGCATGGCACCGGCAAGATCACCTTTGCCGATGGCGGCACATACGAGGGCGACTGGACCGAGGGCAACATCACCGGCCGCGGCATCGCCCGCTACGCAAACGGGGTCGTCTATGAGGGCGCGTTTCGCAATGCCATGCACCATGGCCAGGGGGTCATGCGCGGCCCGGATGGCTATCTTTATGACGGGGCCTGGGTCAACGGCGTCAAGGAGGGCGTCGGCAGCATCACCTACCCCGACGGCGCGGTCTACGAGGGCACCCTGGTCGACGGCACCCGCGAGGGCGAGGGCAAGCTGACCATGCCCGACGGTCTGGTCTACGAAGGCACCTGGGAAGATGGCCAGATCGAGGGCGCGGGGCGCCTGATCCAGCCCAACGGCGACATCTACGAGGGCGACCTGGTGGCAGGCAAGCGCGCGGGCGAGGGCACTGTCACCTTCGCCAACGGCGACGTCTACCAAGGCGATTTCAAGGACGACATGCGCCATGGACAGGGGACCTTCACCGGGACCGATGGCTATCGCTACGTCGGCCAGTGGTCCGAGGGCCAGATCGAGGGCGAGGGTGAGGTGACCTATCCCGACGGCTCGACCTATGTGGGCGAGCTCGAGGATGACACTGCCCATGGCACGGGCAAGATCACCTATCCCGACGGGTCCACCTACGAGGGGGAATGGAAAAACGGCGTGATTCACGGCGAAGGTATGGCTGTCTATGCCGACGATCTGGTCTACGAGGGCACCTTCAAGGACGGCCAGACCCACGGGCAGGGCACCATGACCTACCCCGACGGATACACCTACACCGGGCAATGGGCGAACGGGCAGCGAAACGGTACAGGCACCGCCACCTATGCCGATGGCACTGTCTATGAGGGCGAATTCGTCGATGGCCAGCGTCACGGCACCGGCAAGATCACCATGGCCGACGGTTTCGTCTACGAGGGCGAATGGCAGCAGGGCGAGATCAGCGGCCAGGGCGTGGCCACCTATGCCAACGGCGATGTCTACGAAGGCACGTTCCGGTCCGGCCGCCGTCAGGGCGAAGGTACCATGACCTATGCCACCGGCGAGGTCGAACAGGGCGAATGGCGCGACGGTGCCCTTGTCAGCCGGGACGGAACCGATATGGCGACCGATCAGGTGGGGGAGGGGGCCGAGGCCAGCGACGCCGATTAGCGGGCGTGGCGCGAGAGCAGCGGAATGCACGCCATTTTCGCGCTCTGACCGAACGTGCCCGGAGGTGCTCCATGCAAGGCCGCACCGGCGTGAGAGCGCCTCGCCTGGTTTTTCGCGCAGTCACTGTTCGTATGGCAGCCTGCACAATGGTCCGCATGCCGCGGTTTCGAGGCGTCCAAAATCAGGCTTTTCAGAAAACTTGGCGGGGGTTTTGGTGGAGCCTAGGGGGATCGAACCCCTGACCTCTTGCATGCCATGCAAGCGCTCTCCCAGCTGAGCTAAGGCCCCGATATTGTTGTCACCTTGTGGCGACGTGGTGCTCTCTAAGCACGGGCGCGGGCGAGATCAAGCGAAAAGTCCCGCCTGCGCCAATTTCCTTCGTGGCTTCAGGTATCGTCGTTGGGCGCGGCCACGTCTGTCAGATCGTCGAGCGAGACATTGTCGTCGCCGTCGTCATCCTCCAGCACATCGTCGCCCAGGCTGGCGCCGGACTCTTCCTCGCTGTCGTCGAGGACGATTTCCTCGTCGTCCGAGGTCTTTTCCTCGGCTTTCTTCGACTGGGCGTCCGCGGCATCGGCAACCATGGTGCGGGTCTTGCCTGTCTCGACCTGGACCACCTCGCCCGTATAGGGGCTGACGATGGGATTGGCGTTCAGGTCATAGAACCGTTTCCCGGTTGTCGGGCACACCCGCTTGGTTCCCCATTCTTCCTTGGGCATCTTTGATTCCTCTGTGCGATATGGCAGCACTTGGCGTGATCGCCGTCCCCTGCCATAAGCTATTTGGCGTGTCAAAGGCTAACACGCGGGCATTTCGTGAAGGGCGCATATGGGCCGTCTTGTGCTTGAAGGCAACCCCTCGGTCGAGGTCGTCGTGCGGCGCAACGCGCGAGCGCGGCGGCTGACGTTGCGCGTCTCGCGGCTGGACGGGCGCGCGACGCTGACCGTGC
>NZ_JBKOTX010000218.1:0-8003 GCF_047086965.1 Roseovarius halophilus (ex Wu et al. 2025)
ACGAGCCGGGCCCGGTGGGCGGACCCTATGCCGTGGGCGGGGTGCGCATCGGCAGCCCGATCTGCGAGGACAGCTGGTACGAGGACGTGGCCAAGGGTTTCGGCGGGCCGGGGCGCCGGCGCGGGCCTGCGTTGGCGGGCGTGCGCGTGACGGGCCGCGCGGGCCGGTGGACGCTGTCCGATGCGATATGCTGTGCCATGTGGATCACCTGATCGGGTTCTGGCTGAGGGCCTTTTGTCCTATCAAACGGCCTCTTGGCGGGCCATTCTAGCAGCCCAGCAGGGGCGAGTGGCATCCCGGGGGGCGATCAGTTCTGCATCGGGATGCCGTCCTCCCAGCGAAAGCCCACGCCGCCGCCTTGCCAGACCCCCTCGCCAAAGGGGCTCGGCCCGTCGATCGGCAGTTCCGCGAGCAACCCGTTGTCGGGGACAAGGTCGTGCGTGCCGCGCACGGTGCTGCGGTGCATGATCCGCAGACCCTGTGCGTCGGCGGGCATATGCGCCTCGGGGGCGGCGCGGTGGGCCACGGCCAGGTTGTCGATGAAGACGCAGTCGTTTTCACGGTACTCATAGGCCGTGGCGTAGCCGCCCTCGAACCCGGCGTTCAGGATGTCGTTGTAGGCATGGCACAGCGCCTTCAAGTCCTCGGAACCGAGCAAGCGCGCGCCGCGTGCGCCGGGCAGGACCTCGACCACCGCACCGGTCATGCCGAGGTGCAGCCAGATGCAGGCCTGACCGGACAGCGGGTGGCGATGGACCAGCGGGTGCACGACGCCCGAGGCCGAGTTGACCGAGGCCAGCCGCGCCCAGTATTCCTGCGTCTCCCGGGGCAGGGCGTCATGGGCCAGGCCCTGATGCGCAAAACAAGTGCCGCCGCCGTTCTCGGCCGGGCGCACGATGTGATAGCCCGAATGCGAGAAGGTCGCCGGCAGGAAGCTGCCGTCGTTGTGCCATTGCGGCCCGACGCCGGGGATACCGTGGCGGCGATCGTTGGACAGCCGGAAGATATGCGGATTGCCGCCCGGCGTGGCCGGATGGACGCCATGGGTGCTGTGCAGCTCGCGCCCGCCCCACCAGCAGGAGGCGCGCAGGAAGTCCTCTGGGTCGACCGGCTGGTCGTTCTTGAACACCAGAAAGCCGCGCCGGGCCATCTCTTGCTCCAGCGCATCCAGAACCGCGCGGTCCGGGGGCTGTTCGGCCAAGAGGTCTATGCCGTGAACCTCGGCCCCGATGGGGTCGAGGGGGCGGATCTCGGCCCCGGCGGCTGCGATCAATGCGCGGCGTTCGGCGTCTGTCGTGGGGGACTTGGTCATGGGCGCACCTCCTTTGCAGGCGGAAATGTAAGCGCCGCTGGCCGTCGTTGAAAGGGGCGGGCGCGCAAGCCGGGCCGTCGCGGCGACGGCCACCGACATCTCTGGCGGGCCTGTCCGGGGATCGCGTCCTGCGACAGTATGGCTCACAGGTTATCCGGGTGTGCCGACCGGGGGTAATCCACCATCGGGTGGTTTACATGGGGGGCGTCACGGGGCGAGGCGCTGCATGCAGCGCGACAGGCGCGGAGTTTCGCGAAACGCCCTGCCTTACGCGATTTGACCAGGTCGCGGGGCGACCGGCCCGGTCTGTTGCGTCGACCAGAGATTGGTGACACGGAAGGGCAGGCGCCGCACGACGTGCGCCCGGCCCCAGTCCGGCGGGCGTCGGACCAGGGCCGCGCGCGACCGCTTGCCCTTGAAGCCCCCCTGCCGCGCTACTAAGACTCCTGCGAGGAAATCAGTTCAAACGACGCCCGCGTCCAAAGCTCCGAGGCAGACACCCATGCAAGACCCCGTCGAGACCTACATGAACCTCGTTCCCATGGTGGTGGAACAAACCAGCCGTGGCGAACGGGCCTACGACATCTTCTCGCGCCTGCTGAAAGAGCGGATCATCTTCGTCAACGGCCCCGTCCACGACGGGATGAGCCAGCTTGTCGTCGCGCAGCTGCTGCACCTGGAGGCCGAGAACCCGAAAAAAGAGATCAGCATGTACATCAACAGCCCCGGCGGCGTGGTGACATCCGGCCTGTCGATCTACGACACGATGCAGTACATCCGGCCCGCCGTCTCGACGTTGGTGGTCGGCCAGGCGGCCTCGATGGGCTCGCTGCTGCTGACCGCGGGCGCGGCCGGAATGCGGTTCTCGCTGCCCAACAGCCGCATCATGGTGCACCAGCCCTCGGGCGGTTACCAGGGTCAGGCGTCGGATATCATGATCCACGCCGAAGAAACGATGAAGCTCAAGAAGCGGCTCAACGAAATCTACGTCAAGCACACCGGTCAGACCCTCAAGAAGGTCGAGGCGGCGCTGGACCGTGACAACTTCATGGACCCGCAGGAAAGCAAGGACTGGGGCCTGATCGACGACATCGTGGAAAGCCGGATCAAGCCCGACGAAGGCGAAGGCGCGGGCTGAGCACAACGGGCCGGTAGCCGGCCCGGAATTCGGCATTGTGAACACTTCCACGCTGTCCTAGGCTCAGGCCGACGGGGCAGCGCGGAACCACTCAAAACGGCCTTGGGCCAGGGAAAGACGACATGGCGGACACGTCCGGCGGAGACAGCAAGAACACCCTCTACTGCAGCTTCTGCGGCAAGAGTCAGCACGAGGTGCGCAAATTGATTGCGGGGCCGACCGTGTTCATTTGCGACGAGTGTGTCGAACTGTGCATGGACATCATCCGCGAAGAGACGAAATCCTCGGCGCTGAAATCCTCGGAAGGGGTGCCCACGCCCCAGGATATCTGCACGGTGCTGGATGATTACGTCATCGGGCAGGCCATCGCCAAGCGCGTGCTCTCGGTGGCGGTGCACAACCACTACAAGCGCCTGAACCATGCCGACAAGACCGATATCGAACTCAACAAGTCGAACATCCTGCTGATCGGCCCCACGGGCTGCGGCAAGACTCTTCTGGCCCAGACGCTGGCGCGCATCCTAGATGTGCCCTTCACCATGGCCGATGCCACCACCCTGACCGAAGCCGGTTACGTGGGCGAGGATGTGGAGAACATCATCCTCAAGCTGCTTCAGGCCAGCGAATACAATGTCGAGAAGGCGCAGCGCGGCATCGTCTACATCGACGAGGTCGACAAGATCACCCGCAAGTCCGACAACCCTTCGATCACGCGGGATGTATCGGGCGAGGGTGTGCAGCAGGCCCTGCTCAAGCTGATGGAGGGCACGGTCGCCTCGGTGCCGCCGCAGGGCGGACGCAAGCATCCGCAACAGGAATTCCTGCAGGTGGACACCACGAACATCCTGTTCATCTGCGGCGGCGCCTTCGCGGGACTGGACAAGATCATCAGCCAGCGTGGGAAGGGCAGCGCCATGGGCTTCGGCGCCGATGTGCGTGACGAGGCGGACAAGGGGATCGGCGAGGTGCTGCACGACCTCGAACCCGAGGACCTGCTGAAATTCGGCCTGATTCCGGAATTCGTCGGCCGTCTGCCCGTCGTGGCCACGCTCGAAGACCTCGACGAGGACGCGTTGATCACCATCCTGACCGAGCCCAAGAACGCCTTGGTCAAGCAGTATCAGCGGCTTTTCGAACTCGAAGAGGCGCAGTTGACCTTCACCGACGATGCCCTGCGGGCCATTGCGCGGCGGGCCATCGAACGCAAGACCGGGGCCCGCGGGCTGCGGTCGATCATGGAGGATATCCTTCTCGATACCATGTTCGACCTGCCCGGCATGAACACAGTGACCGAGGTCGTGGTCAACGAGGAATCCGTCGGGGCGGATGCGGCCCCGCTGATGATCCACGATGAGGCCCGCAAGGAAAACGCCAGCGCAGGCTGACCGAGGGCCCCCGCTCGCTAGTGTGCGATCCATGCCATGGCGAGCGGGCGGGCACGCGCCCCGGCACCCGGGGGGAACACGCCTGTTGTGCCCGGGCACCGGGACGGCGCGGTGGCAGCGGCTGCGGGCGGGAAATCCCGGCCCGGGCCGATGCCGGCACTGGACTGTCGCGCGTCAATTCGGCATACCCGCCTTAGCAGTCAGGAGAGCACAATGAGCGTCCTCAACATCATCAAGCGCATCTTCGTCTGGTGGGATGGCCAGACCCTGGGCACGCAGCTTTTTACCTGGCGCACGGGGGAGCGGGTCGGCGCGGACGAACACGGCAACGTCTATTATCGCAACGCCGACGACTCCAAACGCTGGGTCATCTACAACGGCGAGGTGGAGGGAAGCCGCGTTGCCCCCGACTGGCACGGATGGCTGCATCGCACCTGGGATGAACTGCCCGATGAAAAGCCGTTGGTCCACAAGGACTGGGAAAAGCCGCACCTGCCGAACCTGACCGGCACGCCGCAGGCCTATGCGCCAAAGGGGTCGATCCGGCGGGCCGAGCCAATGCCGCGCTCGGACTACGAGGCCTGGACACCGGAGTAGCCCCATGCGCGAATCCGTCACCGAAGTGATTGTCGGTGCCCTGGTGCTGGCCGTGGCCGGCGGGTTCCTGTGGTATTTTACCCAGGCCACGGGCACCGGCGGGCGGCCGGACAGCTATGACCTGGCGGCGAACTTCCGGTCGGCCGAGGGAGTTTCTGTAGGCACGGACATCCGCATGGCGGGGGTCTCGGTCGGGGCGGTGACGGCGCTGTCGCTTAACCCCGAGACCTACCGCGCCGAGGCCGCGCTGAGCATCGACGAGAGCATCGCCATCCCCGAGGACAGTGCCGCGGTCGTGGCCACCGAGGGGCTTTTGGGGGGCACCTTCGTCGAGATCGTGCCGGGCGGGTCCTTCACATACCTCGAAGAGGGGCAGGTCTTCCAGAGCACCCAGGGCGCCGTGAGCGTGATCCAGCTTCTGACCAAGTTCGTCTCGGGCGGGGACTCGGAATGATCCGGGTCTTGACCCTTGCCGTCGCACTTTTGGCCGGGACAGCCGCCGCCCAGGAGACGGGCGAGCTTCCCGGGCTGGATTTGGGTGATCCCGATCCCCTCGGGCCTGAGCCGATGCTGCCCGTCCCCGATGACCCTGATCCCGGCCCGGACGGCATGACGCAGGGCACAACGACCGAAACCGATCTTGCGCCCGCCGCCACGACGGCCCCCGGCGGGACGCTTCGCCTTCTGGACAAGATCGCCGGCGAGGTCCGCGACCTGACGTTGACCAACGGCGAGGTGGCACGGGTCGGCAATCTGGCGGTCCGCCTGAACGAATGCCGCTTTCCCTCGGGCAACCCCGCGGGGGATGCCTACGCGCTTCTCACGATCCATTACGACAACGCGCCCGAGCCGATCTTTCGCGGCTGGATGATCGCCAGCGCGCCGGCGCTGAACGCGCTCGACCACCAGCGTTACGACGTTTGGGCGTTGCGCTGCACGACCTCCTGACCGCAGGGCGGCTGGGTCTGCGCATCGAAGCGGGCGTGGGTCTCCAGCGCCTGCGCCAGCTTGCGGCGATAGACGGCGCGGGGGATCTCGATGCCGCCCAGGCGGCGCAGGTGCGGCGTGATGAACTGGGTGTCGAACAGAGTGAAGCCCCCCGCCCGCAACCGGTGAACCAGGTAGGCCAGCGCCACCTTGGAGGCATCCGTGCGGCGCGAGAACATGCTTTCGCCGAAGAAGGCCCCGCCGATGGCCACCCCGAAGACCCCGCCCACAAGCGCGCCGGTCTTGTCGTGAACTGCGCAGGAATGGGCATGGCCGCGCGCGGCCAGTTCGGCATAAAGCCCGCGCAGGGTCGCGTTGATCCAAGTCTCATCCCGGTCGGCGCAGCCCGCCACGACACCGGAAAAGTCCTGGTCGAACCCCACGCGGAAAGGGCCGCGCCGCAGGGTGCGCGCCAGTGACCGCGAGATGTGAAGGCCATCAAGCGGCATCACCCCGCGCAGGCGTGGATCGACCCAGAACAGCTCGGGGTCGTCCTCATGTTCGGCCATGGGAAATATGCCGCTGGCATAGGCGGCCAGGAGAGTATCCGCAGAGAGTCCTTGCCGCATCGCTCAGATATCTGTTTTGTCACGGTGTCTTGTGAGGGTCCAGCATATCGGCAAACCCGCCCGCACCACAAGCAGAGTGCCGCGACGGGAGTTTTCGACTTTGTGTCCGACCCCCCCCCGAGGCGGCGCTGCGGCACATGGTGGCGGTCACCCCCTGCGCGGACGGCATCGCTGGTGCCCGCGGGCCGGCGCTCGGCACCAGCCATGTCGGGGGCATCGGCGGACGGGCCGAGACGGCCGCGGGGTCAACCGACTATCCGGATCCGGCCCCGAGCGGGCCCATCAAGATGCGGGCGGCGGGCTGCACCTTGCAAGCCCCGGTCTGAGCGTTAGTCCGAGGCGGGAGGGCGCGGTGGCATCAGGCCTGCAGGTGCGTTTCCAGCCAGTGTTCCAGCCAGTGGATGTTGTAGTCGCCAGTCTGCACGGCCTCTTCGGCCAGCAGCGCGTGAAACAGCGGCACGGTCGTGTCGACGCCATCCACGATCAACTCGCCCAGGGCCCGGCCCAGACGCGCCAGCGCCTCGGGGCGGTCGCGGCCATGCACGATCAGCTTGCCGATCAGGCTGTCGTAATAAGGCGGGATCGCGTAGCCGTCATAGAGCGCGCTGTCCATGCGCACCCCCAGCCCGCCGGGCTGGTGAAACTGGGTGATCCGGCCCGGGCAGGGCGAAAAGTTCGGCAGTTTCTCGGCATTGATCCGCACCTCGATGGCGTGGCCGTCGATACGCAGCTCGTCCTGGGCAAAGGACAGCGGCAGACCCGCGGCCACCCGGATCTGCTCGCGCACCAGGTCCTGTCGGAAGATCGCCTCGGTGACGGGATGTTCGACCTGCAGGCGGGTGTTCATCTCGATGAAGAAGAACGCGCCGTTCTCGTAGAGAAACTCGATCGTGCCCGCGCCGATGTAGTTGATCCGCGCCACGGCGTCGGCACAGATCTTGCCGATGCGCGCGCGTTCCTCGGGGCTGATCGAGGGGCCGGGGGCCTCTTCAAAGACTTTCTGGTGACGGCGCTGCAGCGAACAGTCGCGTTCGCCCAGGTGCACCGCCTGGCCCTTGCCGTCGCCGAAGACCTGGACCTCGATGTGGCGCGGAGTGGTCAGGTATTTCTCGATATAGACATCCGAGTTGCCGAAGTTCGACTTGCCCTCGGCCCGGGCGGTCTGGAAGGCGCTTTTCATCTCTTCGGCGTTCTGCGCCACCTTCATGCCCTTGCCGCCGCCGCCGGCCGTGGCCTTGACGATGACCGGATAGCCGATCTCCTGGCCGATGCGCAGAGCGTCCTCGAGGCTGTCGACCCCGCCCTCCGAGCCGGGCACGCAGGGAACGCCAAGGGCTTTCATGGTGTCCTTGGCGGTGATCTTGTCGCCCATGACGCGGATGTGTTCGGCGGTGGGGCCGATGAAGGTCAGGTCGTGATCCTCGACGATCTGCACGAACTGGGCGTTCTCCGACAGGAACCCATAGCCGGGGTGGATCGCCTGGGCGCCGGTCACCTCGGCGGCCGAGATGATGGCGGGGTAGTTCAGGTAGCTTTGCGGGCTGGGCGCGGGGCCGATGCAGACGCTCTCGTCGGCCATGCGCACATGCATCGCGTCGGCATCCGCGGTGGAATGGACGGCCACGCTGGCAATGCCCATTTCGCGACAGGCGCGGATGACCCGCAACGCGATCTCGCCGCGGTTGGCGATCAGGATCTTGTCGAACATGCGCGGCCCCTCACTCGACCACGACGAGGGGGGTGCCGAACTCGACCGGGTCGCCATCTGTGACAAGGATGCGGGTGACGGTGCCCGAGGCCGGGGCCGGGATGTGGTTCATGGTCTTCATGGCCTCGACGATCAACAGGGTGTCGCCCTCGGATACGGTGCTGCCGATCGCGATGAAGGCGGGCGCCCCCGGTTCGGGCTGCAGATAGGTCGTGACACTGAGTTGGGTTGCGGCTGTATTGCCATTGCCGGCGTCATCCGTGGCCACGTCTGCGGCGATATCCACCGTCACCGCGCCATCGGAGGA
>NZ_JBKOTX010000219.1:0-8002 GCF_047086965.1 Roseovarius halophilus (ex Wu et al. 2025)
CCGGCTTACGCAACTGCCCGCATCACCCTACGAAACAACATGTGGTCTGGTCGCGACCTGATCCAGAACCTGCAAACCCACACAATCCGCGAAGAAGCCGAAAATCGCCATATCGGCCATCTGGCGGACCTGAGCCCGCGACATTCGGCCGCAAGGCGCCGTCGTGCGACCAACAGAGCGATCAGGCCGACTTATCTGCGCAGCCAAACCCATTTATCAGACTTTCCAACAAAAAAGGTTGACTTGTAGGCAGTTTCAGACATTTTCTAGGTTCAAAATCAGGCTAGGCTCAGGGTCCATTGATTTTCGCTTGCTAGCGTGATTCACGGTTCGAAAACGAGCGGTGAACATGTCTGATCTTTTCTGGCTAACCGACGCACAGATGGCGCGTCTTGAGCCCTTCTTCCCGAAGTCCCACGGCAAACCTCGCGTTGATGATAGACGTGTGTTGAGTGGGATTATCTTCATCAATCACAATGGTTTACGGTGGCGCGACGCGCCCACGGAATACGGGCCGCACAAGACGCTGTACAACCGTTGGAAGCGGTGGAGCGACAAGGGCATCTTCGCGCGGATGATGGCGGGTCTGGCAGCCGAGCACGGCGAACAGAAGACCGTCATGATCGACGCGACATATCTCAAGGCCCACCGAACAGCGACCAGCTTGGCCGCGAAAAAGGGGGGCGTGGACGCCTCATCGGCCGGACCAAGGGCGGGATGAATACAAAGCTGCACGCCATCTGCGACAGCCAGGGCCGACCTCTCGATCTCTTCGTCACAGCCGGGCAAGTCAGCGATTACATCGGAGCGCGGGCGTTGCTGAGCAGCCTGCCGGATGTCGATTGGCTGCTCGGGGACCGCGGATATGACGCCGATTGGTTCCGGGAAGCGTTGAAAGACAAAGGGATACGCGCATGCATCCCTGGCCGGAAGCAGCGCAAGAAACCGATCAAGTATGACAAGCGCCGCTACAAACGGCGCAACAGGATCGAGATCATGTTCGGCAGGTTGAAAGACTGGCGACGTGTGGCAACCCGATACGACCGCTGCCCGAAAGTCTTCCTGTCAGCCATCGCCCTCGCAGCCCTCGTTATTTACTGGCTATGAGTCCTGACCCTAGGGTGAGTTCTGTTGATAATTGCCTCTCCCCGGCGGCGTCATTTTCGGTCGTATCAACGGCGGGGATGGGTTGTATCTTGCGGCGATGCCAGAAAGATTAGCCTCGAGTATCAGCTTAAGGACCACGGATCGTTTCGATTCGCTAAACAGCCTGAGGTCGGAGCTTGATCGCACCGTTCCGCTTCGTGCGGCTGTGAGCAAACGTGGGTCAATGCCGATGGCGGCGGGGAGGTAAGAATGAATAGTCTTGAGCTACTAGTGACGGTTCATGCTGGAACGGGCGCGTTTCGTACCATCACGTCAGACCTTCTGGCGGAAACCTATCTCGCGCCGCGCCCGCAGGCCGTTGACCTGAACGCAGTTCTGGTAGACGAGGCGTTCCCTTGGTCAGCCAGCATGGGTGTGGCGCCGCTTGAAACGTCTGCCGCTGTTTCAGCTGCCTTGCGAAGCCTCGCGGAGGCGACTCAGGGCCTGAGCCCGGATGAGGTCGACCTCGGGTCGCTCGATCGCAATAGCCGCCTTTACAAACACCTCACGGCGCTCTGTGACCTCTGGCTTAATGCCCCAGGGGCGCTGCCGGAAGATCTGCAGGTTTGCGCTCATGTGCTTGCCTGCGTATCTGGTAACGCGCTTGAGCCGCTTCCGTTGGTGAGCGCTGATCCATGTGGCTTCGCGACACCCATTGAACGCCGCCTGCATGAGCAGTTGCTGGATCATCACGGGGTTGCCAACGCAGCTTTTCAGAATGAATGGGTCGCGCGCCGCGCACCGCTGATGACTGGCGCTGCAGCGGGCACGAGCTTGTGGCGTGCGCAGCAGGGTTTGACGGGCGCGTCTATCCCGCCTGGACCATTGGACGAAAGCTTGGCCTTCTTTGCCCTGCGCGATGAGGCCGAGGAGGCGGATTTCGCGGCGGCACGGGCCCAGCGCTTGGTCGATCAAGGCGCCTCACCTCACGAGATCGGTCTGCTGGTGCCCGACGAGGTCGGGTATTTTGCACAGCTTAGGCGCGCCTTCGATGCTGCGGGGCTTCCGCTCTCGGGTTTGCCCATACAGCCCGAGCGCCGCGATATCGCAGGTGAAACACTCCTTCAGCTGCTCTTGTGTTTTCAGTCCCCCGCACCGGCCATGGCGCTTGCCAGTCTCTATATTTCGCCTTTGATGCCATGGTCGTCCGAGACGGGGCTGCAGCTCTCTCGCGAGGTCATGCAGGGCCGGTTCGAACCCTATGCGGCTAGATCCCTGACTGGACGAGCGCAGCGGTTCTACAAACTGTTGCGGAGCAATGTTGCGCAGACGTCAGACGGAATTCAGCAAGCCCTCGAACAGGCCGCCCAGCTTTTGAGTGACGCGGCCGAGCAGCGCGAGGCTGTTGCTGCATTTCGCGTGAAGATGGGAATGATGCGGGCTGCGCTGTCTCAGAGCCGCTCGCTGGATTGGAGCGCCCTCTACCGAGTTGCGACACCCGCCATGCCCAAGCCTTCCCCCTCGGAGGCTTTTGTCGAGGGCGTGAGCGTGTTCACGGAAGGTTCGATGCCGTGGCGCCCGGCGCGACACCTTATTGCCATGGGCATGAGCGGCAATCGCTGGCCGCGTGCGGTTTCCGCGTCGCCGCTCTTTCTCGATGGCGAACTTAGGCTACTGCGCGAAAAAACCGGGCTCCATGTCGAAACGCGCGGCGATGCTCTGGCGCGGCGCCTCGAGAAGCTCCGCCGCCAGTTCCTATGCGCCTCGGAATCCTTGACCCTCTTGCGCCCCGTCTTCGCGCCGAATGGCAGCCGTCAGGCTCCGGCGGCTGCCCTGTCGCTGGTGGCGCGCACCGTGGGGAATGGTGAAAAGGGCAGCGAGGATGCTGAGGCGTTGATCCACGATCTGCGTGCTGTCCCGCGCGAGCGCTGGCCATTTGCGCATCGGGTTGTCGAGACGGCCACAGATGCGCAGCCCAGCGCCGTGCCGAAAGATGGCATCTTGCGCTTGGATCGCGATCTGCTCCGCCGCCGCCTTGCCGATGATGGGCGGATGCGCCCCCAGTCGCCTAGTCGACTTGAAACGCTTATGGTCAGTCCTCTGGCCTGGAGCTTGTCCGAGTTCGGGGCGGAACCTGTGACATGGGCGCCGGATGGGCTTAACGTCATGGTTGCAGGAACCATCGCGCATGACGTGCTGGAGTTTCTGTTTCCCAAGGATGCGCCGTTGCCAGATCACAACCAGATCGATGCTGAGGTGCCGGAGTTACTCTCCTCGGCCATCCGTAAATATGCGCCATATCTGCAGCGCTCGATCTGGGCCGTCGAACGTGATGGCTTGCTTCGTGATATCCGTACGGCCGCACATGCCTGGCGGAACACAGTCGAAGGCCTTGGCGCGCGTGTGATCGACAATGAAATCGGTCTGCAGGGTGAGGCACTGGGTATCTTGCTGCGCGGACGCGCTGATTGCCTTCTCCAACTCGAAGACGGCAGCCTCCTGGTCGTGGATCACAAGAAAAGTGGTACGCCCAAACGCCGCGCACGCCTTGAGGCTAAATGGGATTTGCAACTCGGCCTTTACCGAGCAATGCTCAAATGTCCTGCAAAAACAAACGACGTTCTAGAGGCCGCCTTGGCGGATAAGCCCAAGATCGGGGTCGCCTACCACCTGATCAACGACCAAGGCGTTTTGCTTGAAGGCCTTAAGCCAGCCGACGGCATCGTCACCGTCGTAGAGGGTGAGATTTCTGCGCAAGCCATGGACTTGTTGACCAAGCGACTTTCTGATGTGCGCGAAGGTTTGATTCGCCTCAATACGGAAGAAGATCGCCAAAAATTCGAGAAGGAAGCGAGTCTTGTGCCGTATGCATTGGATGCTTCGCCGCTTGTTTCGCGCTTCATGACGCCCAAGGCGGAGAATGCTGATACCACGGAGGGTCACAATGACTGAAATGCTGACGATTGTTCCGGCTGGGGCTGGTTCGGGCAAAACCTTCCGGATTAAATCGGACCTCACCAAATGGGTTAAGGACAACCTCGTCGCTCCAAATCGCATTTTGGCGGTGACATTCACTGAAGCTGCCGCCGCAGAGTTGCGCGGCCGTATTCGGTCGAGCCTTTTGGCCGAAGGTATGGTCGAGGAGGCATTAGCCGTCGAGCAGTCCTACGTTTCGACTATTCACGGGCTTGGATTGCGGATTCTTTCGGAACACGCTTTTGCCGCAGGAGCCTCACCGCAGCCACGTGCGTTGGCTGATGCAGAGCGCGACCTCCTAATTCGGCAAGCTATGGCGCACGCACAGTCTCTTGAGGCTGTCAAAGCTGACCTGCCGCGCTTTGGGTACCGGTCGAGTTTTGTCTCGAATGAGAGCCAGGAAGATAGTTTCCGCGGCAGAATCCTGACCACGATTGATCTTCTGAGGGGGCTCGGCGACAATGGAGAGGATCCGCAACTTGCGGATGGGGCGGTCGCCCGCCTGCGCGGGCTCTACGGTCGGGTCGAGCCAGACGGGGCGCCCTTGGAAGCGCGATTGCTGACGGCGATCGACGCCCTGCTTACGGCATTCCCTAACGATCTTACCGCCCATGCTACGTCGGACGCAGCGCGCACAGCGTTCGGAAAAGACTACCGCAACATGAAGCGCGCTCAGCGACCTAGCGAGTTGCGCCGGGATTGGCGGCTTTGGAAAGCCTTGAGTGGGTTGCGTCAATCGGTTCAAGGGGCGCCCACACCGGATGGCTATGATGTCTTGTCTGACGAAGTGATCGCGGCGGCCGCGGATATCGTGGTCCACCCCGGTCCTTTGGAGGATGCCTGCGCGCATCTTACGGCGCTGATCCATGGCGCCCAGGAAGTGATGTCGAAATATGCTGATATGAAGCGCGAAGCGGGTGTCATCGACTATGCCGACATGATCTGCGATGCCGAGCGCCTTCTGCGGACGCGCCCGGAAATCCTCGACGCGCTTTTGTCCGAAGTAGATTGCGTAATCATCGACGAGTTCCAGGACACGAACCCGGTCCAGTTCGCGCTGCTGTGGCGCATCGCGCAATCCGCCAAGCGCGTGCTGATCGTGGGCGACACCAAACAGTCGATCATGGGCTTCCAAGGGGCAGACCCGCGTCTGAGCGAGGCGCTCGAGCGGCAGAACCCGGACGCAGCCTCGCCCCTCACGGGCAACTGGCGTTCCGATCCTCGGCTGATGCAGATGGTGAATGCGATTTCGGCGGGGCTGTTCGGTGAGGCTTATGTTCCCCTGGAGCCGCAGCGTCCGGAAACTGGAGAGACCTTCGCAGAAATCCTGCGCATTCCAGAAGGGCGTCGATCAAAGAAATCCCGCCCGGAGGAGCATGTGGCCGCACGCATTGCCGATATCCTAGATGAGGCTGGGCCAGTAGTGGAGCGGGAGAGTAATCCCAAGGCGCCGACATTCCGGCCGGTCGAGCCGCGGGACATTGCCATTCTCGCGCCGACCCATTCGATGGCCGCACGCTATGCAACGGCGCTCAAGCGCCAAGGTGTCCCGGTTCGGATAAGTGAAACAGGATGGCTGGACTCGCCCGCCGTTATGGCGGCGCGCAACGCGCTGGCCTTCGCGGTCGATCCTACAGATCGCCATGCGGCACTCGCGATCCTGACACTTGGCCCATCCTCCATGCCTCTTCAGCAGGCGATGAGCCTGCTTGCCGATGGTGAATTGGAAGCTTGTGCCGAACTGGCCGACCTGCGGGCCTTGGCTGAGACTGCCCCCGCCATACCGCTGGAAACCCTGCTTCCGCGGGTGCTTAGCGCTGCGGGTATCCTCGACTGGGCTGCGCGAATGCCGGAGGCCGCGCAAGCCCATGCAGATCTCATGCGGCTCTCCGCGGAGGTCACCGAATTTGTCTCGGCCCATCGTGACTTCAAGGCAGCAGCTGGCTTCCATGGCGCGAGTGCGCAGGTTTTTCTGGGCTGGCTTGAAGCGCGTCGCCAGGAACGTGATTTCGACCGCCACCCTGACCCCGGCCAAAGCGCCGGGCAGGGGGTTGAGATCGTCACCTGGCATGCCTCGAAAGGGCGAGAATGGCCGATCACCGCGGTTGTTGGTCTCGATAATAAGATTGGTGAAAAGCCCGGCACCTTGCGCGCAGAATTCACAGATTTCAGCGATCTCAGCGCCATCCTGGAACGGGCGCTCCTGATCTGGACACCCGACCTGCCAATCAAGGAAAAGAAAGACGCCTTCATTGCCGATCGCCGAGCGGCGTCTGAGGCAGATGCGCGCCGTCTGCTTTATGTGGCACTGACACGTGGGCGCGATCGTTTGATCCTTGAGTGGCCAGATTTTGCGCTTAAAAAGCTTGGCGAGAGCGGCGGGCCTGCGAACCACGCCGAAATGTTGGTGTTGGAGGCGGGCGTGGAGCTGGAGGGCGGCAGCCTTAAAATCGGCGGTTCCAGTTTCCCCGCGCGCACTTTGAATTGCAGCGCTGAGGCTCCAGGCACGCTGGAAGCGTCCGGCGTGCAAGAGGCGTCGGAAAGACTGGCCTTTGGTGAGCTGCGGTCGATGCTCGAGACGCAGCAGACGGCATGGCGCGTCCGACCTTCTTCAATCGTGCAGGAACCGCTGCCTGAAGTTCAGACACGTATCGTTCAGCTGGAAGTACCGCCGCAGGCTGTCTCTCTTGTGGCAACCGCCAGCGAACGTGGTACTGTCCTTCACAGGGCAATGCGCGTTCTCTTGATGCGCCCGGATCTGCGTCCGCGTCTGTCAGCGGCCACGGGCTTTGACGAGGCGACGCTGGACGTGTTGCAGGCACAGGCGCGCGCCCTCAAAGAATGGCTGACCGCCGAAGGCTATACGCAGATCGAGTGTGAAGTGCCGATCCAGAGGCGTGAAGCATCAGGTGCTGAATTCAACGGGGTCGTTGACCTACTGGCGACGGGCGAAGGGAAGTGTTTGATCTTGGACCACAAAAGCGGTGTGGGAAGCTTTGCAGGCTACTTTGCGCAGCTAGATGCTTATCGAGAGGTTCTCGCGGAGCAGGCCGAGGGAATCAAACCTGACGTGGCAATCCACTGGATCGACAGGGCTGAGTTGGAAGTCCTAGTTCGCGAATAACCAAAATGAATGGCGAAAAGCTGCGACGCCAGGCGTGTTGTCGCAACACCCGCGCAGCCGTTCGCTTATGAAACCGAGGAGAGCAAGTGCGTGAGCATTACTGACATTATTCCCGATATCCATGGCCAGGCAGAGAAGCTGCGCCTTGCGCTGCAGAATCTGGGCTGGCGGCGGAACGGAACGACATGGCGGCATCCAGAACCAGACCGTCAGATTGTGTTCCTAGGAGACTTCATCGATCGCGGCCCTGAAAATGGTGCCGTCATTAGAATGGTCCGCGAGTTGATGGATGCAGGTCGGGCACGTGCTGTAATGGGTAATCACGAGCTAAATGCTCTTCACTTCCACACTACTGACCCTGAGATCGGTCAACCTCTTAGAGCACATAAAACAAAGAACCTCGAACAGCACGCAAGCTTCCTTGAGGAATACCCGCTCGGGGCTCCTGAAACTACCGCAGTTCTAGACTGGATGCGCCGGTTGCCACTGTTAATTGAAGACGATGCGTTCCGCGCTGTTCACGCTGCGTGGGTCCAGTCGGACGTTGAACGCCTGCGAAAGCACAGCCCAACCGGTATCTTGAATGAAGAGCAGCTGATTAGAGCTGCTCGAAAAGGCGATGAAATTTACAGTATAGTTGAAACGCTTGCCAAGGGGCCGGAGCAAGGCCTGCCGGAGGGTTACGAATTCACTGATAAGGGTGGTCATGTTCGGCGCAATATGGTCCCTTCTCGATCTCTGTGGGTTGCCGGGCTCATCAAGGGTTGAACGGGCGCTACATTTTGTGCGGCCGGTAGGCGCGTCCGGCGCGTAGAA
>NZ_JBKOTX010000220.1:0-7963 GCF_047086965.1 Roseovarius halophilus (ex Wu et al. 2025)
AACGGCGGCGTCATCCTCGCCTCCGACGTGAGCGACCCCGACCAGGCGCTCGGTGAACAATTCTGCGAGGCGCGCGCCTACGCGATCACGCAGGGGCAAGCAGGCCCATCCGGCGCCGGAAGGCGGGGCCGGTGGCGCCGATGCGCTGCCCCGACAGCTTGAGCGCGCCCGGCTCGACCGGGAATTCGCCCGAAAGCGCGGCGAGCAGTTCGTCCTGACCGTTGCCGGCAACCCCGCCGATCCCGAGGATTTCGCCCGCGCGGACGGTGAAATGGATGTTGCGCAGCACGGTGCCGAAGGCCGACGGCGCGCACAGCGACAGGCCGCTGACATCGAGGGCGACGTCGCCGGGCGCACCGGCCGGGCGCGCGGGGGACTTGAAGCTCGCGCCGATCATCATCTCGGCCATCGCGCGCGCGGTGGTTCGGGACGGCACGCAGGTGCCGGCATTGCGGCCCCGCCGCAGGATCGTGGCGCGGTCGCAGAGCGCGCGGATTTCCTCGAGCTTGTGGGAGATGTAGAGGATCGCCACGCCCTCGGACGTGAGCTTGCGCAGTGTCGCGAACAGGATCTCGACCTCTTGCGGGGTGAGGACCGAGGTGGGTTCGTCCATGATGAGGAGCCGCGGATCCTGCAGCAGGCAGCGCACGATCTCGACGCGCTGGCGTTCGCCCGCCGACAGGTCCCCCACGACGCGGTACGGGTCGAGCGGCAGACCGTAGCCTTCGGACACGTCGCGGATGCGCGCCGCGAGATCGCGCAGGGGGGGCGGGGTTTCCATGCCGAGGGCGACGTTCTCGGCTACGGTCAGCGCCTCGAACAGGGAGAAATGCTGGAAGACCATCGCCACGCCCGCGGCCCGCGCGGCGCGCGGCTCGGGCGGGGCGAAGGGGCGGCCGTGCAGGATCATGCGGCCGGCGTCGGGTTTCACGAGGCCGTAGACCATCTTGACGAGGGTCGACTTGCCCGCGCCGTTCTCGCCCAGCAACGCGTGCACCTCGCCTTCGTGGATATCGAAGGAGACATCGTCATTCGCGATGACGCCGGGATAGGTTCGGGTCAGGCCCTCGATGCTGAGCAATGCGCCGGTCACGCGGGGCTCCCCTGTCTGGAGGCAGGATTCTTCATACCCTTGAGTAGCGCAGCCGCGCGGCGGGGGGCAATGGGCTGTGGCGCGATGGCGGGCCGTGGCGCGCCGGGTGCGACCGTTTTGTGCAGGCCGGGCGACGCGGTGGTGCGCAATCCTGTGGCGCGGCGGCGGCGGCTGGCATAGGATCGCGGCATGAGCAGTGATCCGCGATTCATCCACCTGAGGGTCCACAGCGAGTATTCGCTGCTGGAGGGCGCCGTGCGGCTGAAGAAGCTGCCCGCGCTCTGCACGGCGGCCGAGATGCCCGCCGTGGCCGTGACCGACACCAACAACATGTTCGCCGCGCTGGAATTCTCGGTATCCGCGCAGGCGGCCGGCGTGCAGCCGATCATGGGCTGCCAGGTCGACCTTGAATATGTCGAGACCCGGCCGGGGGAGCGGCCCCGGCGGCCGGCGCCGCTTGTCCTGCTGGCGCAGGACGAGCGCGGCTACGAGAACCTGATGAAACTCAATTCCCGGCTGTACCTGCGCGGCGACGGGCGGCTGGCGCATGTCACGGTGAGCGAGCTGGCCGCGCACGCGGCCGGGATAATCTGCCTGACGGGCGGGCCGGACGGGCCGGCGGGCCGGCTGCTGCGAGACGGGCAGCGCCCGGCCGCCGAGGCGCTGATGCGGCAGCTTCAAGACGCCTACGGCGACCGCCTGTACGTGGAATTACAGCGCCATCCCGGCGAGGACGGGGCGCCGGAGGCCGAGCGCCTGACCGAGCGCGGCCTTGTCGAGATGGCCTACGCGATGGGCCTGCCGCTGGTGGCGACCAACGACGTCTACTTTCCCGACGCGGCGATGTACGAGGCGCATGACGCCATGCTTTGCGTGGCGGAGGGCGCGTATGTCGATCAGGCCCAGCCGCGCCGGCGCCTGACCGCCCAGCATTATTTCAAGACCCCGCAGGAGATGGCGACGTTGTTCGCCGACCTGCCGGAGGCGCTGGAAAACACCGTGGAGATCGCCCGCCGCTGCGCGTTCGGCGCGTACAAACGCGACCCGATCCTGCCGCGGTTCGCCGATGACGAGGTGGACGAGCTGCGACGGCAGGCCAAGGAAGGTCTGGCCGCGCGGCTGGCCGTGATCCCCCATGCCGCGCCGGTGGCGGAGTACGAGAAGCGGCTGGATTTCGAACTGGGCATCATCGAGGGCATGGGGTTCCCGGGCTACTTCCTGATCGTTGCCGATTTCATCAAGTGGGCCAAGGAACGCGACATCCCGGTGGGGCCGGGGCGCGGGTCGGGCGCGGGGAGCCTCGTGGCCTATGCGCTGACGATCACCGACCTTGATCCGCTGCGCTACAGCCTGCTGTTCGAGCGCTTCCTGAATCCCGAGCGGGTGTCGATGCCCGACTTCGACATCGATTTCTGCATGGACCGGCGCGAAGAGGTCATCGCCTACGTGCAGGAGAAATACGGCCGCGACAAGGTGGGGCAGATCATCACCTTCGGCGCGCTGCTGTCCAAGGCGGCGGTGCGCGACATCGGGCGGGTTCTGCAGATGCCCTACGGACAGGTGGACCGGCTGTCCAAGATGATCCCTGTGGAGGGGGTGAAGCCCGTCAGCATCGAGAAGGCGCTGGCCGACGAGCCGCGCCTTGCCGAGGAAGCGAGGAACGAGGAGGTGGTCGACCGGCTGCTGACCCACGGCATGAAGGTCGAGGGGCTTTTGCGCAACGTCTCGACCCATGCCGCGGGCGTGGTGATCGGGGATCGGCCGCTGGACGAGCTGGTGCCGCTCTACCAGGATCCGCGGTCGGACATGCCGGCCACGCAGTTCAACATGAAATGGGTCGAGCAGGCCGGGCTGGTGAAGTTCGATTTCCTCGGGCTCAAGACGCTGACGGTGGTCCAGAACGCCATCGAGCAGATCCACGGCGAGGGGCGCGACCTGCATGTCGCCGCCGATGGCAGTACCATATACGAGCCCTTCGAGGGTGCCGAGAACGATATCGGGCAGATCCCGCTGGACGACGAGAAGACCTATGACCTGTATGCCCGCGCGCGCACCGTGGCCGTGTTCCAGGTGGAAAGCGAGGGGATGCGCGACGCGCTCAAGCGGATGAAACCCACCTGCATCGAGGATATCGTCGCGCTGGTCGCCCTGTACCGGCCGGGACCGATGGAGAACATCCCGAAATATTGCGAGGTCAAGAACGGGCTGAGCGCGCGCGACCACATCCATCCGTCGATCGACCATATCCTTGACGAGACGCAGGGCATTATCGTCTACCAGGAACAGGTGATGCAGATCGCGCAGGAAATGGCGGGTTACTCCTTGGGCGGCGCTGACCTGCTGCGCCGGGCGATGGGCAAGAAGATCCAGGAGGCGATGGACGCCGAGCGGCCGAAATTCATCGAGGGGGCCAAGGCGAACGGCGTTGACGACGACAAGGCGCTGGAGGTCTGGAACCTGCTGGACAAGTTCGCCAATTACGGCTTCAACAAGTCGCACGCCGCCGCTTATGCCGTCGTGAGCTACCAGACGGCGTGGCTGAAGGCCAATCACCCGGTGGAGTTCATGGCCGGCGTGATGAATTGCGACATCCACCTGACCGACAAGCTGGCCGTCTATTTCGAGGAGGTCAAGAAAGGCCTCGGGCTGCCATGGGCCGCGCCCTGCGTGAACCGCTCGGAGGCGATGTTCGTGGTGCGCGGCGGGGTGCTGCATTACGGGCTTGGCGCGCTCAAGAACGTGGGCGTCGAGGCGATGCGGCTGATCACCGGGGGGCGCGGCGACAAGCCCTTTGTCACGCTGTACGATTTCGCGCGGCGGGTGGACCTCAAGCGGATCGGCAAGCGCCCGCTGGAGATGCTGGCCCGTGCCGGCGCCTTCGACGCGCTGGACAGCAACCGCCGCCGGGTGTTCGAAAGCCTTGAACCGCTGATGAACTATTCCGCCGCGATCCAGGAGCAGAAGAGTTCGAGCCAGGTGTCGCTTTTCGGGGAGGCGGGCGAGGACCTGCCCGAGCCGCGGCTGAGCCCGGTGGCCGACTGGCTGCCGGCGGAGCGGCTGACCGAGGAGTTCAGCGCCGTGGGCTTCTACCTGTCGGGGCACCCGCTGGACGATTACATGGGCGCGCTGCGCCGCAAGGACGTCAAGACGCTGGACGAGGTGACGGAGCTGGCCGGGCGCAGCGGGGCGGTGGTGGCCAAGATGGCCGGGGTCGTGGCCGCGCGGCAGGAGAAGAAATCGGCGCGCGGCAACCGCTTTGCCTTCTGCAAGCTGTCCGACACCACGGGCGGGTACGAGGTGACGCTGTTTTCCGAAACGCTGGAGACATCGCGCGAGCACCTTGAGGCCGGCGCGCAGGTCGTTCTCACCGTCGAGGCGACGATGGAGGCCGATCAGCTCAAGCTGCTGGGCCGGTCGGTGCAACCGATCGACGGCGTGGTGGCGGATGCGGGGGCATCCGGTTTGCGCATCTTCATCGAGGCGCCCGACGCGGTGCCGCTTGTCGCCTCGGTGCTGGAGGAGGCGCGGGCGGCGGCGCGCAACGCCAGGCCCGGGCCGATCACCTTCTGCCTGATGCGCGGCGACCTGCCCGGCGAGGTCGAGATCGACGCGGGCCGCGAATTTCCCGTCAACCCGCAAATAAAGGGCGCGATCAAGAGCCTCGGGGGCGTGCTGGCGGTGGAGGAGGTGTGATGGACGCCGCGCCGGGCGACGGGGCGGCGCATTTCACGCTGCACCGCGACGTGGTCTATGGCCACGCGCCGCTGGCGGGGGCGCGGACGGCGCTGTCCTGCACGCTCTTCCTGCCCGGGGGCGTCACGGCGCCGCCGCTTTTCGCTTGGTTCCATGCCGGTGCATTCAAGTTCGGCAGCCATGATCACAAGGCCGCCCGGCGGCTGGGCCGGCGGCTGACGCGCGAGGGGATCGCCGTTGCCTCGGTCGGGTATCGCCTGCGCGCGGACGTGTCGGACCTGTCAGCCCCCGTGCGCGCTCGGCTGGATGACCTTGCGGCGCTCCAGGGGCGGCTGATCCGGCCGGGGCTGTGCCAGGCGCGGTCGCTGGCCGCGCTGGAGGACGGGCTGCGTTTCCTCGACTGGGCCGACGCGAACGCCGCGCGCTATGGCTGGGGGCCGCGCCGGGTGGTCGGCGGCGCCTCGGCCGGGGGGATCACGGCGTTCAACATGGCGTTCTCGCCGCCCGCGCTGGGGCTGGCACAACAGGGGCTGGACGGTGTCTTTGCCACGTCGGGGGGTTACAACTACCCGTCGCTCGTGGCGGGCAACGACCGGGTGGTCGCGCTGGCGCAGCACAACCCGGACGATCCGCGCGTTTCGGTCAAGGGGGTGCGCATGGTCAAGCGGGCGCTGGGCGCCCGGATGACGCTGCTGGAATCGCCGGAGATGATGCATGGCCACCTTGACCTCACGCCCGGGGAGAAACCCCGCGTCACCTTCCGCCGGGTGGCGGATTTCGTGCATGCCGCGACGGCGGGCTGAGGCGCGCGGCCCTACCAGTGGGGCGGTGGGCGGTCGTCGCCGAAAACGGCCTGTCCGCCCTCGGCCGCTTCGCGCTCCGCCTCGCGCTGCATGAGCAGCTCGACACGCCGGGTCAGGCGCTCGATCTCGGCCTGCTGGCGGGTGACGATATCCGACAGGTCGTCAAGCTGCCGGGCCAGGTCGGCGATATGTTCTTCCAGCGCGCGCATGGGCCCGCTTTACGCCGGGCGGCCGTGCCGGGTCAATGTGCGGCGCGGGGCCCCGTCACGGAGGCTTGGCTTGCCCCCGTTCCCCCCTTCCGCTAGACCGCGCCGCGAGTGACTGCCGCAGGACCGGATTTCATGGCCAAACCCAAGAAACAGCCCCGCCCCAAGGCCGAGACGCCCAAGGGGTTCCGCGATTATTTCGGCGCCGAGGTGACCGAGCGCGCCGATATGCTGCGCGCCATCGCCGATGTCTACCACGCCTATGGCTTCGACGCGCTGGAAAGCAGCGCGGTCGAGACGGTGGAGGCGCTGGGCAAGTTCCTGCCCGACGTGGACCGCCCGAACGCGGGGGTGTTCGCGTGGCAGGAGGAGGATGAAAGCTGGCTCGCGCTGCGCTATGACCTGACGGCGCCGCTGGCGCGTGTCTATGCCCAGCACCGCAACGACCTGCCGACGCCCTACCGCCGCTACGCGATGGGCCCGGTCTGGCGCAACGAGAAGCCGGGGCCGGGGCGTTATCGCCAGTTCTATCAATGCGATGCCGACACGGTGGGCAGCGCCTCGATGGCGGCGGATGCCGAGATCTGCGCCATGCTGGCGGACACGCTGGAAAAGGTCGGCATCCCGCGCGGCGATTACCTGATCAGGGTGAACAACCGCAAGGTGCTGAACGGCGTGCTGGAGGTGATGGGCCTTGCCGACGACGCCGAGCGCAGCGCCGCCGTGATGCGCACCATCGACAAGTTCGACAAGGTGGGCGAGGCCGGCGTGCGGGAGTTGCTGGGCGCCGGGCGGCGCGACGCTTCCGGGGCCTATATCGACGGCGTGGGCCTCGGTGCGGATCAGGCCGAGCCGGTTATCGCCTTCCTGACATCGAAGGGCGAGAGCACGCAGGAAACACTTGTCAACCTGCGTACCGCCGTTGGCGGCAGCGCGACCGGCGGCGAGGGCGTGGCCGAGCTGGAACAGATTGCCGACCTTCTTGCCGCGCAGGGCTACGGCCCCGACCGCATCGTCATCGACCCGTCGGTCGTGCGCGGGCTGGGCTATTATACCGGGCCCGTCTACGAGGCCGAGCTGACCTTTGACGTCCTTGACGAGAAGGGCCGCAAGCGGCAGTTCGGCAGCGTCGCCGGCGGCGGGCGGTACGACGACTTGGTCAAGCGGTTCACCGGGCAGGCGGTACCGGCGACAGGTATTTCTATCGGCGTGGACCGGCTGCTGGCCGCGTTGCGCGAGAAGGGCCGCATCGGCGGCACGGTACAGGGCCCCGTCGTGGTGACGGTGATGGATCGCGACCGCATGGCCGATTACCAGGCGATGGTGGCGGAGCTGCGGCAGGCGGGCATCCGGGCCGAGCTGTACCTTGGCAACCCCAAGAACTTCGGCAACCAGATGAAATACGCCGACAAGCGCGGCGCCCCGGTCGCCGTGATCGAGGGGGGCGACGAAAAGGACAAGGGCGTCGTTCAGATCAAGGACCTGGTCCTTGGCGCGCAGATCGCCCGAAGCGCCACGCTGGAGGAATGGAAGGACCGGCCCAGCCAGGTCGAGGTGCCGCGCGACCGGCTGGTCGCGACGGTGCGCGAGATACTGGACGGGCAGGGCTGATGGCGGCGCGGGCGGCGGCACGGGCCGAGGCGGCACGGCTGCGCGGGCTGTTCGAGGCCGCGGGCGCGCAGCCGGTGGAAACCGCCATCCTGCAACCCGCCGAGGTGCTGCTGGACCTTTACGGCGAGGACATACGGGCGCGGGCCTACGTGACCTCGGACGCGCTGCGGGGCGAACAGATGCTGCGGCCCGATTTCACCGTGCCGGTCGTGCAGATGCACATGGCACAAGGGGCCGAGCCCGCACGCTATACCTATGCCGGGGAGGTGTTCCGCCGGCAGGAAGACGACCCGGACCGCGCCAACGAGTACTTGCAGACGGGATTCGAGGTTTTCGCGCGCGACGCGCCCGAGGCCGCTGATGCCGAGGTCTTCGCGCTGGTTTGGGATATTCTGAAACCGCTGGGCCTGCGCGCGGCGACGGGGGATATCGGTATCCTGCTGGCGGCGGTCGAGGCGTTGCACACGACCGAGCGGCGCAAGGCCGCGCTGCGGCGGCATATCTGGCGCCCGCGCCGGTTCCGCGCGCTGGTCGACCGGTTCGCGGGCCGGGCGCCC
>NZ_JBKOTX010000221.1:0-7950 GCF_047086965.1 Roseovarius halophilus (ex Wu et al. 2025)
GGCCTCGCCCCGGCTCAACGCGTCGGCCGCCTCGGCCCGGCGGGCCTCGGCGGTCGCGATCCGGCTGGCCAGATCGGCCCGCTTGTCCGACAGGTCCCCGGGAACGGCGACGGCTTGCGCCAGTTCCTCCTCCGCGGCCTGCTTGCGCTCCGTCAGGTCCGCGCCGCGCTTTTCAGCCGTCTCGAGGCGGTGGCGCCAGCCGCTCAGCTCCTTGGCCACCTCTTGCGCGCGCTTGGTCCGCGCCTCACCCTCCCGGCGCAGCTCGTCGTGGGCCGACCGCTTGGTCATCATCGTCATCCGCGCGGCCTCGACGGCCAGCTTGACCTCTTCAACCCCGGCGCGGGCGGCGTCCAGATCGCCCAGATCGCCCTGTGCCGCCTCCGCCTCGGCCAGCGCCTTGCGCGCGGCCAGCGCCTCCGCCTCGTGGCGCGTCACGGCAAGGCCCAGCGACTCCAGCCGCGACTGCGCGAGGTTGCGATCCGCCTCCGCCCGGCTCAGCGCCCGGTTCGCCTCGTTCACCGCGGCATCGGCGGCGCGGCGCGCTTCCCGCGCGCGCGTATCCGCTTGCGTGAGCTCCGACAGGCGCGCGCGCAGCGCCTCGTGCGCCGCCGATGCGCCCTCGGCGCGGGCCGTGGCATGGGCGAGTTGCTGTTTCAATTCCTCCAGACGATTGAGCTGTTCCAGCCTCAGCGCGGCGGCCGAGGGCGCGTCCTCGGCCCAAGACCGGTAACCGTCCCATCGCCACAGGTCGCCTTCCATGCTGACCAGCCGCTGACCCGGCTTCAACGCCGCCTGCAACCGCGGCCCGTCCCCGGCGTCCACCAGCCCGATCTGCGCCATCCGCCGCGCCAGCACCTCGGGCACGGTCACCTGCGATGACAACGCCACGACACCCTCGGGCAATGGCTGCGCGGCCGGGTATCCGGGCAACTGGGCCCACCCGGTCGGGCCGTCCGCCTCGACCTCCGGGGCGCGCAGATCATCGGCCAATGCCGCGCCCAAGGCCTTTTCATAACCCGGCGCGACATTGAGCCGGTCCATGATCTGTCCACCCGCGTCGGTGTCCCGGTCAACGAGCCGGGCCAGCGCCGAGACCTCCGCCGACAGCGCGTTGACCTCGCCTTCGGCTTCAGACCTTTCGCCCCTCGCCTCGGCCTCGCGTGCCTGCGTCTCGGCGCGCGCCGCGTCGGCCTCGGCCAGCGTTTCCTCGGCATTGCGCGCGGTCGCGACAGCCTGCGCCTCCGCCGCCTGCGCGGCCTCGTATTCCCGCCCCGCCTTTTCCAGCGCGGCCTGCGAACCCTGCGCCGCCTCGCGTGCCTGCGCGGCCTCGGCTTCAGATTTTTCCAGTGTTTTTCGGTTGTCAGCCACCAGTCGCTGCGCGGATTGGTGCCGGGCCGACAACCGCGCCACATCCTCGGTCAACTGGCTCAGGTCGGTTTCGCGATCCTGCAGGATCTGCGCGGCATCCTTGGCCTCGGCGGCGGCGGCCTCCAACTTGGCCACATGGCCCTGGGCGGCCTTCTCCAGTTCGGACGCCTCCCACTCCAGCTTGGCGATAGTTTCACCGGCATCGCGGTTGAGGCTTTCCTCACGCTCGATGTCATGGGCCAATTGCTCGATCCGGCGCTCCAATGTCTCGATCCGGTCGCGCGCGGCGCTCTCCTGCTCGGCCAGCGTGTCCCGTTCGACCTGCAAACGCTGCAGGACGGCCGCCGCGATCGCGTCTTCCTCGCGCAGGGGTGGCAATGCCTCGTCGGCCGTCATGCGCCGCGAGGCCGCATCCCGCGCTGCCGCTTCGGCCTGCGCGGCGGCCGTGGTGCGCTCCTGCAACCCGGCTTCGGCCGTTTGGCGCGCCGCGTCGGCCTCCTTCCAGCGGCGATACAGCAACAACCCCTCGGCCTGCCGCAACGCCTCGCCGATCTCGCGGTAGCGCGCCGCCTGCTTGGCCTGCCGCGCCAATTGCGCAAGTTGACCGGCAAGCTGCTCGATCACGTCTTCCACCCGCGCGAGGTTCTGCTCGGTGCCCTTCAGCTTCAACTCGGCCTCGTGCCGCCGCTGGTACAGCCCCGAAATGCCCGCCGCCTCTTCGAGTATGCGGCGACGCGCCTTGGGCTTGGCGTTGATCAGCTCGGCGATCTGCCCCTGCCGCACGAGCGCCGGCGAATGCGCCCCCGTCGAGGCGTCGGCAAACAGCATCTGCACGTCCCGCGCTCGCACCTCCTTGCCGTTGGCCTTGTAGGCACTGCCGACATCACGCGTGATGCGGCGCACGATGTCGAGGTGATCGGACTCGTTGAACCCCGACGGCGCCAACCGGTCGGCATTGTCGATGTGGATGCTGACTTCCGCGAAGTTGCGCGCCGGGCGCGAGGCCGCGCCGGCAAAGATCACATCCTCCATGCCGCCGCCGCGCATCGCCTTGGGCCGGGTCTCGCCCATGACCCAACGCAGCGCCTCGAGCAGATTCGACTTGCCGCACCCGTTCGGTCCGACGACACCGGTCAGCCCGTCCCCGATGTGCAGGTCCGTCGGATCGACGAAACTCTTGAACCCGGTCAGTCTGAGTCTGGTGAACTGCACGAAGCCCCCGGCCCGCATGATTCAACTTGGTACCGGATTAGACGAAGCCTGAACGCGCCTGTCAACGGCGGTACCCCGCATATCGCCTGTACAAGCCATTTATCCACAAGATATTGCGAATTTTCCGGGGCTCGCGCGGTATCTTGCCGGAGCGGTCAAGCCTTTTCCCGGTCGTCGCAACAGGCTGCCAGACGCGGGATCGACGCCGCAGCGGGCCGTTTCGATGTCGCAAATCACCTTGACGGTCGCGGCGTCCGCCGCCATACCCGTGGTGCAAGGTTCCCCGTGATGGTGCAAAGCGCCTCGGGGATGAAATGGGAATGACGTGACGGCGGACCCATCCCGGGCGCCCATGCGTCAGCCGCCCCCGCGACTGTATGCGGAGAGCGTGCACCACAAAGCCACTGGGGCATGCACCCCCGGGAAGGCAGGTGCCCGCAACGACCCGCGAGCCAGGAGACCAGCCTCGCATCGGGCGCCCGCGCCCGACCCGGAAACAACGGACGGGGTGATCCGTTGGGGGGAAGCCAGGTATGGACCACGCCTGATGGCCCCTCACGATACCCCCTTCAAACAGAACAACCCGAAGGGGACAGTAAAATGAAAAAGATACTCGCCATAGCAACCGCCAGCGCCATCGCGACGCCCGCGCTTGCCCACCATCCGCTGGGCGGCATGACCATGGAAACCTTCAGCCACGGCCTTCTGTCGGGTTTCGGTCACCCGGTTCTGGGCTTCGACCACATGTTTTTCGTCATCGCGATGGGTGTCGCGGCGCTCTTTACCGCGCAGCGTTACCTCGCGCCGGCAGGCTACATCGCCGCGATGCTCGCAGGCTGCGCGCTCATGTATGCCGGGATCGGCCTGCCGATGAAGGAAGCCGTCATCGCCCTGTCGCTGCTGGCCGTCGGCGGTGTCGTGCTCTCCGGTCGTGCCCTCGGCGCGGGAACGGCGGTCGCGGTGTTCGCGGCGTTCGGTCTTTTCCACGGGTCCGCCTTCGGCAACAGCATCGCCGCGCAGGAAGGCGGCGTGAACGTGGCCGTCCTCGGCGGGTACCTGATCGGCCTCGGCGTGATCCAGTACGCCATCGCGATCGCCGCCGGCTGGGTGACCGAGAAGGTGCTGGGCGCACGCGAAGCGGCTGCCGTGAACGCCCGCCTCGTCGGGGCGACTGTCGCCGGCGTGGGCCTGTTCCTGACGCTGGAAATCGCCGAAGGTCCGCTCGTGGCAATGATCTCGGGCTGACGGGTCACGCATTTCCGAGGGCGGCCCCGGTGGGCCGTCCTTTCCATTTTCAGCTTTCCAACTCCACCAGGTACCGCAATGAACAACAGCAAGATACCCGCGACCGTGGTCACCGGTTTTCTGGGTGCCGGCAAGACGACGCTCATTCGTCACATGCTGGAAAACGCCAACGGCCGCCGCATCGCGCTCATCATCAACGAGTTCGGCGACTTGGGCGTGGATGGCGGCATCCTGAAGGGATGCGGGATCGAGGGCTGCGCCGACGACGACGTGATGGAACTCAGCAACGGCTGCATCTGCTGCACCGTCGCCGAGGATTTCGTGCCGACGATGAAAAAACTGATCGAACGTGACGACACGCCCGATCACATCGTCATCGAGACCTCCGGGCTCGCGCTGCCGCAACCGCTGGTCCGGGCGTTCAACTGGCCCGAGATTTCGACACGCGTCACCGTTGACAGTGTTGTGACGGTGGTCGACGGCAAGGCCGTCAGCGATGGCCGTTTCGCGCATGACACGGCCGCCGTGGACGCGCAGCGTGCCCAGGACCAAAACCTTGATCACGAAACACCGCTGTCAGAACTTTTCGCCGATCAGGTCGCCTGCGCCGACATGATCGTCGTCAACAAGGCCGACCTGCTGTCGGACGACGATTCGGAAGCTCTCCTGACCCGGCTCAAGACGGACAGTCGCGACGGGGTGCAGGTCGTCAAGTCCACGATGGGGGCGCTGCCGGTCGACGTGCTGCTCGGGCAAGGCAACGGGGCCGAATCCGACATTTCCGCACGGCACGAGCTGCATCACCATCATCACCACGACGACGATGATGATCATCATCACCATGATCACGATCACGACGAATTCGAGAGTTTCGTCGTCACCCGCTCGGAAATCACCGATCCGGCGGCCTTCGCCGAGACGCTGGCCGACGTGATCAGGGCGCACGACATCCTTCGCCTCAAGGGCTTTGCCGCGGTATCGGGCAAGCCCATGCGCCTCACCCTTCAGGCCGTCGGGCCGCGGGTGGACAGCTATTTCGACCGGCCCTTCGGCACCGACGCGCGCGAGACGCGCCTTGTCGTGATCGGTCAGGCCGGGCTCGACCGCGCCGCGATCGAAACCGCGCTCTGTGCCTGATGCTCATCGTGGAACCGGCCGACCCGCGTGCGCCCGCGGCGCGCGCGCTGCTTGCGGCAAGCCATGACCTGATGCGCGCACTCTTTCCGCCCGAGGACAATTATTTCCTCGATGTCGAGGCGCTGGCGGCGCCCGGCGTCCATTTCTTTGCCGCGCGCGACGGCCACGAAACCCTCGGCACCGGCGCGCTCACCGTCGAGGACGGCTATGGCGAGGTGAAATCCATGTTCACCGCGCCCGAAGCGCGCGGTAGGGGCGTGGCCGACGCGATCCTGCGCCAGATCGAGGATCAGGCCCGCGATCTCGGGCTGCCGGCACTGCGTCTCGAAACGGCCGAGACGCTGGCGGCCGCGATTCGCATCTACGAACGCCACGATTTCAAACGGCGCGGCATCTTCGGCACCTACGCGCCGAACGAAACAAGCGTCTTCATGGAAAAGCCGCTGGGATAGGGCACGCCCCATGAGACGGTTTCATGCCGCCATGGGCTGCCGCGTCATCCCGGCCAAGCGAAAGGCACGATCCTGATGCACCTTCTCGCCGCCACCCCCGGCGCCATAGACGACGGGACGGAACCTGTCGACCCCGGCCAGACACCGGCCGACGTCGTCTTCGTTTCCGCGGCCGACACAGAGCTGGCCGCGCTCAGCACCGCGCGCGGCGAGATGGCCGCGCCGCCCTCCCTGCGCCTCGCCAACCTCACCCACCTGCAGCACCCGATGTCGGTGGACCTGCATCTGGACAACTGCGCCACGCAGTCCCGGCTGGTCATCGCACGGGTTCTGGGGGGCACCGGCTACTGGAAATACGGAGTCGAGCAATACGCCGCGCGATGCCACGAGGCGGGCGTCCCGCTCGCGCTGCTGCCAGGCGACGACAAGCCCGACGCGGAGCTGCGCCGCCTTTCCACCATTACCGACGAGGATTACGACGCGCTGTGGGCCTACCTCGTCGAAGGGGGGCCGGAAAACGCCACCGGTTTCCTTGCCTACGCAAAGGCCATGCTCGACGGCACCGACAAACCGGCAGCGGCCAGCCCGCTGTTGCGCGCCGGGGTGTACTGGCCCGGCGCCGGCGTGGCCGACATCGGCGCGGCCCGCGCGGCCTGGACCGAGGGGCAACCCGTGGTTCCGCTCATCTTCTACCGCGCGCTGGTACAGGGTGCGGGGCTCAACCCTATTAACCGCCTGACGAAATCTCTCCTGCGCGCGGGGCTCAACCCGCTGCCGGTTTTCGTCGCCTCGCTCAAGGATCCGGTCTCGACCGCCACGCTCGATCACCTGTTCACCGCGGCGCCACCGTCGGTCATTCTCAATTGCACGTCCTTCGCGGTGGGCTCCCCGCATGAAGGTGACGACGGCCCGCAAAACCCGCTTACCCTGTCCGCCGCGAACGAGGCGCCGGTTCTGCAGGTGGTGCTAGCCGCCTCGTCCGAGGAGGCATGGCAAAGCGGCCTCAACGGTCTCTCGGCCCGTGACATCGCGATGAACGTGGCCCTGCCCGAGGTCGATGGCCGCCTGTTGTCCCGCGCGGTCAGCTTCAAGGACGAAGCCTTCTTCGACGACGCCACGCAATGCCCCGTCGCGACCTATCGCGCGCAGGGCGACCGTGTCGAATTCGTTGCGCGTCTGGCGGCCAACTGGGCCCGTCTGCGCCATACGCCCGAGGCCGACCGTCGCGTGGCGCTCGTGCTCGCCAACTACCCCAACAAGGACGGCCGCCTTGCCAACGGTGTCGGGCTCGACACGCCCGCCGCCACCGTCCATGCCCTGTCCCTGCTCGGCGAGGCGGGCTATCGCGTCATGGACCCGCCCGCCGACAGCGACGCGCTGATGCAGCGCCTCATGGCCGGGCCCACCAACTGGCTGACGGACCGCGCAGACCGGCAGGGCGGCGTGCAGATGTCCATGGCCGATTACCAGATCGACTACGACCAACTGCCCTGGGCGCTCCGCGAGGCCGTCGAAAGCCGCTGGGGCCCACCCGAAAGCGACCCGTTCCATATCCCCGGTGAGGTGGATTGCGGGCATTTCGCTCTGTCTGTATTGCAGTTCGGCAACGTGGTTGTCGGCCTGCAGCCGGCACGGGGCTACAACATCGATCCGACCGACACCTACCATTCGCCCGACCTGGTGCCGCCGCACAACTACCTGGCCTTCTATTTCTGGCTGCGTAACCAGTTGCGCGCCGACGCGATCGTGCACATGGGCAAGCACGGCAATCTCGAATGGTTGCCCGGAAAGGCGCTGGCGCTGTCATCGGAATGCTGGCCCGAGGCGGCGCTCGGCCCCACGCCGCACGTCTACCCGTTCATCGTCAATGACCCAGGCGAGGGCACGCAGGCCAAGCGGCGCGCGCAGGCGGTGATCATCGATCACCTGACCCCGCCCCTCACCCGTGCGGAAACCTATGGGCCCTTGCGCGATCTCGAGGCGCTCGTCGACGAGTATTACGAGGCCGCGGGCGTCGACCCCCGCCGGATCGAGCATCTGCGCCGCGAAATCCTGTCACTCACCGCCACGACAGGGCTGGACAAGGATGTCGGCATGGCCGGCGAGGACGAGGAAAGCGACCTCGCGAGGCTCGATGCCTATCTTTGCGAGCTGAAGGAGGCGCAGATCCGCGATGGCCTCCATGTCTTCGGCCAGTCGCCTGCCGGGCGGCAGGCCACCGACCTCGCCATCGCGCTCGCCCGCGTGCCGCGCGGACAGGGCGAGGGCGGCGACGCCTCGCTCATTCGCGCGCTGGCCGATGACCTCGGCCTCGGGTTCGACCCGCTCGACTGCGACATGGCCACGGCGTGGACGGGGCCACGCCCCGGTACATTGGCCGAGCTGGACACGGCGCCGTGGCGCAGCACCGGCGATACCGTCGAACGGCTGGAGATCCTCGCCAGCGGGCTCCTGCGGGTACTGGCCAGTACGAAGGGCTGCAGGCCCTCCACGAGAAATACAGCGCGCGCGGCCTTGTCGTGCTGGCGGTCCCGTC
>NZ_JBKOTX010000222.1:0-7927 GCF_047086965.1 Roseovarius halophilus (ex Wu et al. 2025)
GCAGGAAGTGGAGGATGAGTTCCATGCAGAGATGAATGCTCTTGAAAACGCCGCGTAGGTTTTGAACAGAAAAGCCTCTCGGAAACCCGGGACGGTTCACCCCCCTGCTGTCAGTTATCCGAAACCACCGGCTCAAGTCGACGTCTATGTCGAGGTTCTGGGGCCACGTAAAACGGTTGAGTTTCTCCTGACGTTTGGCGGCGCGGCTCTGGATCTGTCCCGCACCCCAACCGACCGCTCGCGCGTGGTGCAATTGGTTGGCAGCGACAAGGCCCGTGAATTGGCGGAGCAGAAACACCGGATGCAAGCGCGCGTTCCATTGGCCAAGAAGTGGCTGGCCGCTTGCCTTCTGGCTGAGGGGCGTTCGGTCAACGACATTGCCCGGACACTGCGCTGCACCGATGTGAGTGTCCGCAATTGGCTTTCGCCTGATGGCAGGTCATGACAGAGGGGTGACGACATGGCGGAGTTTATGGACAGCGTCGATGACCTCAAACTGGCCCTGAGCGAGGCAAGGGAGTTGAACGCCGCTGCAACCGTCGCTTTGGAACGGGCTGAAACCCAGTTTCAAAGGGCCATTGAAAACGCCTTTGATGTCCCGTTCAAATGCTCCGTGCCGCCGTCCGCTCACCGCCGGGATCACAAACCGGGCCGCGCCGCCAAACTGGATACGGAACGCGAATTGCAAGCCTTTGTGCGGGCGCGCCTGTCACGTATGACCTTCGAGGGCATCGCCGATGACGTCGCCCAAACCTTTCGGCCCGACCGCCGCATCGGCAAAAGCGCAATTCATGCATGATGGACCAAAAACAAGGAGCGGTTTGCCTGATATCCGGCTTGTGAAGCGCGCGCCGAACGGTCCCGGATAACCCATGGACCTCCCAGCTCTTCCGGTATCAAACCCTTTGAAACACCAGTATCAAACCCAATGAATACTAACAGCAGGGGCGCCGATGCCGCCCCGGAGCGCGGTGGGGGAGGGCAACCTTTCTCGTAAAAAACAATCCATGATGACGCATCGCCCGTATTGTATGACGATATTAGCAATCTGTGCCGAAACGTCTTATGTAACGAGTCGGCCCAACGGACAGGGATAGCCGCGATGAACATACACCCGAATGACCTGACCGGATCGCCGGACCGTGACGACGCCGAACGGGCATTGACGCTGCTGCGCAGGTGGGCGGCACGGGCGACGCCCGAGGAAGTGGCGGATCTCGACCCGTCGGTTTCACGGCTGCTGCCGCAGGGCGCCGCGGCGAACTACCCCGACCTGAGCCGGGACTACCCGGAGGATTTCGAGGCGGACGCGGCCTATCGCAAGACGATGCCCGATCTTCAGAACGGCCCCGCTTCGCTGATCCGGGGGGCCCGGCAGCGGTTGCAGCATGTCGGCATTTCGAACTTCCGGCTGCCCATCAGCTATCACACGCGCGACAACGGCGACGTGATGCTCGAGACATCGGTGACGGGGACGGTCAGCCTCGAGGCCGGCAAGAAGGGCATCAACATGTCGCGCATCATGCGCAGCTTCTACAAGCACGCGGAAAAGACGTTCAGCTTCGGCGTGATCGAGCATGCGCTTGATGATTACATCGCCGATCTGGACACGATCGACGCGCGCATCCAGATGCGGTTCTCCTACCCGGTGAAGACGCCGTCGCTGCGGTCGGAGCTGGCGGGGTTCCAGTACTACGACATCGCGCTGGAACTGGTCGAGAAGGATGGCCAGCGGCGCAAGTTCGTGCATCTCGATTATGTCTATTCATCCACCTGTCCGTGTTCGCTGGAGTTGAGCGAACACGCCCGGATGAGCCGCGGCCAGCTGGCGACGCCGCATTCGCAGCGGTCGGTGGCGCGCCTGTCCGTCGAGGTGGTCGAGGGTGACTGCCTGTGGTTCGAGGACCTGATCGACATGGCGCGGGCCGCGGTGCCGACCGAGACGCAGGTGATGGTCAAGCGCGAGGACGAGCAGGCATTCGCCGAGCTCAACGCCGCGAACCCGATTTTCGTGGAGGATGCCGCGCGACTGTTCTGCGAGCGGCTGCTGGCGGACCAGCGGATCGGTGATTTCCGCGTCGTGGCCAGCCATCAGGAGAGCCTGCACAGCCACGACGCCGTCAGTGTCCTGACCGAGGGCGAGACGTTCGCCGAGGACAGTCTGGACCCCCGGTTGTTCGCCTCGTTGTTCCACGTGGGATGAGTCGGTCCGGGGCCTTGTGGCGCACATAAACTGTGCGTTGCAGGGCCTGATGCGGCATTCTTTCGCCGGTTCGGTGCGGTCAGGCTTGACCTTGGCGTCAACAGGCTGGTGCTGCAGTGCAGCATACGTTACGCTTGTGTCATGATTCCGTGCTATTGACGGAGCAAGACGCCAAAGGAGGCCCGATTATGGACCACGTGACAACCCCCTTCAGACTTTCGGCGGCCGGCCTGCGCATGGCGGGCTACATGCTGGAAAGCAACATGCGTGTTGCGCAGGTACTGGGCGAGGCCGCAGTCAGGAACAACCCGTTTTTGCCGCGCACGGTCACGGCGCGGTCGTCAGCGGAGACAGCCGCGCCCGAGGCGGAAACGCGCGCGACACCCAAACCGGCCGCGAGCCGCCCGACGGCCAAGTCCACGCAGACGGCCACGAAAACGGCCACCAAGAAGGCGGCGGCGCCGAAGAAAGCCGCAGCCCCCAAGCGGGCGGCGGCGACGACAAGCAAGGCGCGCACCACGGGCGCGACGAAAGCCCCTGTGACCGAAAAGAAGGCGGTGACGGATAAAACGGCTGCGCCCGAAAAGACGGCTGCGCCCGAAAAGACGGCTGCGCCCGAAAAGGGATCGGCGCAGCAGCAACCGGCAGCCGCCCCGACCGCAAAAAAGGCGGAGAAACCAGCGCCGTCGGCAAGCCAGACAGCACCCGCCGCCCCCAAGTCAACGCCGAAGAAGGCTGCGGAGGCCACCCCGGCCCCGGCGACATCGTCCACCAAACAGGAAACGCCCAAGGGTCAGGAGTTGACGACGGCCGCATCGCGGACGCGTAAGCCGTCATCCCCGCCGTCAATGCCCGCCAAGGCGGCGCCCGCGGACACGTCCAAGGAGTGACGGGCGCCTGAAGGCTTGAAGCTGGTGCAAACCGGCCTTGCCGGATTGGTGGTGGTAATGGCAGCACCTGTTACCTAATTTTCGGATCAGGGAGGAAACCGGATGCACACCAGAGAGGTTTCCAATGTCGATTTCCACCACCGATTTCTCGCTTGACAGGGCCGGACGGCGTAACTGGTTCGACCGGCTTGCAGACCGCATGACAACCGCATGGGAAGGCCACGCCCGACGCATGTCCCGATGCGACAAGATTGCCGCGCTCAACGCCAAGAGCGATGCGGAACTGGCCGGAATGGGCCTGTGCCGCGCGGATATCCCGCGGCACGTGTTCCGCGACCTGCTCTACATCTGATCGGCCGGGGACCGCGGCGGGCGGCCCCGGCGCGGCCCGCCCGCACAGGAATGGCGGCGACGCGCGGCCGATATGCGGCGTCTGCCGGCGAAACCCGAATGATCGGGTGGCATTCGCGACATCACCTCTGGCCAAGGCCGCAAGGCTGCGATATCTCGCAGGCTGCACGTACGAAAGGGGCCTGCAATGTCGGAAAGCCTGCCATTCGAGAAACCGGGTCCCGTCGAGGACAGACTGAGCGACGCCATCGCGTCCACCGAGGACATCATCGCCGAGGCCCGGGCGGGGCGGATGTTCATCCTCGTCGATCACGAGGACCGCGAGAACGAGGGCGACCTCGTGATCCCGGCGGAGTTCGCGACACCGGAGGCCATCAATTTCATGGCGACGCATGGCAAGGGGCTTATCTGCCTGCCCATGACGTCCGAGCGGATCGACCATCTCGGGCTGCCGATGATGGCCGTGAACAACTCGTCACGCCACGAAACGGCGTTCACCGTCTCGATCGAGGCGCGCGAGGGCGTAAGCACCGGCATTTCGGCCGCCGACCGCGCGCACACCATCGCGACAGCGATCAACGAACAGAACACACAGGCCCATATCGCGACGCCGGGCCACGTGTTCCCGCTGCGGGCGCGCAATGGCGGCGTGCTTGTCCGGGCCGGCCACACCGAGGCGGCGGTGGACATTTCCCGGCTTGCGGGGCTGAAGCCGGCCGGCGTGATCTGCGAGATCATGAAAGCGGACGGGTCGATGGCGCGGTTGCCCGACCTCGTGGAGTTCGCCCGCGCCCATAACATGAAGATCGGCACGATATCCGATTTGATCGCCTATCGGCACAAGCATGACAACCTGGTGCGCGAGATGCGGCGCGAGACCGTCACGTCGTCGCATGGCGGCGCGTGGGAGATGCGCATTTTCGCGGACCAGATCAGCGGGACGGAGCATGTCGTGCTGGTCAAGGGCGACATCACCGACGGCGCGCCCGTACTGGCGCGCGCGCATGCGCTGAACGCGCTGGAGGACGTCCTGGGCGTGGGGCTCGACGCCAAGGGCGCTGGCCCCACGGGCAAGCTGCCCCGCGCCATGGAGATCATCGCCCGCGAGGGGCGCGGCGCGGTCTTCCTGTTCCGTCAGCCGCGGCCCAAGCTCGCCGGCGAGATGGAGGACGACGACAGCCCGCGCACGATCAAGCAGACAGGGCTGGGGGCGCAGATCATGTCGACGATGGGACTGTACGAACTCGTCCTGCTGACCGACAGCCCCGACACGCGCTACCTCGGGTTGGATGCCTACGGCATTACCATCGTCGGCACCCGCCCGCTGAACGACGGAGAGACATGATGGCCGGGACCGAGTACAGCCTGCCGCGCCCCGAATTCGACGCACCCGTGAAGCTGCTCATCGTGGTGGCGCCGTTCTATCGCGACATCGCGGACAACCTGATCGCCGGGGCCACGGCCGAGATCGCGGCGGCGGGGGGCAGCCATGACATCGAGGAGGTCCCGGGCGCGCTGGAACTGCCCCCGGCCATCACGATCGCCGAGCGGCTGTCGAATTTCGACGGCTACGTGGCGCTTGGCTGCGTGATCCGGGGGGCGACCACGCATTACGAAACGGTATGCAACGACAGCTCGCGCGGGCTGACGCTTCTGGGGTTGCAGGGGCTGTGCATCGGCAACGGGATCCTGACGGTGGAAAACCGCGCGCAGGCCGAGGAACGCGCCGATCCCGCGCGCATGAACAAGGGCGCCGGCGCGGCGGCAGCGGCCCTTCACCTGCTGGCGCTCACGCGCAAGTGGGGCGGCCGGCGCGAAGGTGTGGGGTTCCTGCCCGGTGCCGAGGAATACCGGCTGGCCGGCGGATCGAAGGACACCCCCAAGGCATGACGCAGCTATCAGGCAACCAGAAACGGCTGATGCGGTCGGCCGCGCGGCTTTATGCCGTTCAGGCGCTTTTCCAGATGGAGCAGTCGGGCCAGACCGTCGAGGCTGTCACGCACGAGTTCGAGGACCACAGGTTCGGGGCGGCTTATGACGAGGGCGAGATGGCCGAGGGCGACATGTCTCTTTTCGAGCGGCTGGTGCGCGACGCGGTGAACTGGCAGTCCAGTATCGACCAGATGACCGACCGCGCGCTCGTGGCCAAGTGGCCCATCGACCGGATCGACCCGACTCTGCGCGCCCTTTTCAGGGCGGCGGGCGCCGAATTGACGCAGTCGGACACGCCGCCGCGGGTGGTGATCGTCGAATTCGTGGAGATCGCCAAGAGCTTCTATCCCGAGGGGCGCGAACCGAAATTCGTCAATGCCGTGCTGGATCACATGGCCCGCGAGGCCAGGCCCGAGGTCTTCTGAGCGCCGCGTGCCGCACCCGTGTGTCGGTCGCCGGATAGCGCCGTGTCTGCCGGCGCTCTTGTGATGGCGCATGTGTATGCTACATTAGCAACACACCAGAGACAGGGAGTTTCCCATGCCCAAGCTCATCCGCCTTTACATCACGCAGGCCGCCATCGGCTTCGGGATCGCGGCTCTTTTCGTCGGGATGTTGCTGTGGTTCGATATCGCGAACCTGTGGCACCTTGTCAGCCATTCGGACAAGGGCTGGCTCGCCGTGCTGATACTGTGGGTGTCGAATGGCGTGATTTTCGCGGGTGTTCAGTTCGGCATCGCCATCATGCGGATGAAGGATGACGATGACGATGACGACCATCACGGCGGGCTTGGCCAGCACGTGATGCGGCACGAACCCGCCACGATCCCCGTGCGCGCCGATGAAGGCAGCGACCGGGCCTTTTGGCAAAAGTGATCCGGCCCGGCGTCGGACGCGCCCGCCACGCCGGGGGCAGGGCGGCGCGGACGGCAAGTCGGAACCTTCGTTGCGGCCTGTACAGGCGCAATTCAAGTGCATGCTGTAATGCTTGTATGCTGCGGCATTTCAGGGCCCTTCACACCACACCCCGAAACACCGATGCCAGTAGGTGGCGCCCCTTATCGCGCCACCTGCCGTTGTGAAGGGGGGAAGTGGCGGGCCCGCACGCGACCGTTTGGTTATCTCATTCCCGAGGACCTGTGTATACAGGTGGGCGCCGGAAGTAACCGGACCAGGGCCCGGACAGAGCCAGCTCCCTCGGATTTGCTTAAGGCCACCGGAATGCAACCGTTCACGGGAAGGGCAGCACCCGCCTGACCCCGAAGTAGGCCGTCGGGCCCGGCTTGGCAAGGGGTTGCGTTCGTTCGTGTTCTGTTCATACTCGCGTCATGACCGGCGAGGACGACATATCGCGGGACCAGCCGGGCAGGCTGCTTGCGCGGGGCGTGTGCCGTTTGCTGCTGAGCCATGATTTCGCGCCGATCGAGGAATTCAGCCCCGAGCGCGGCAAGCGGGTGGACGTGATGGCGCTCGGCCCCAAGGGCGAGATATGGGTGATCGAGTGCAAGTCCAGCCGGGCGGATTTCACGTCGGACCACAAGTGGGCGGGCTATCTCGAATGGTGTGACCGGTATTTCTGGGCGGTCGATGCCGAGTTCCCGCGCGATCTTCTGCCGGCTGAAACGGGGCTCATCATCGCCGATCCGTGGGACGGCGAGATCCTCCGCATGGGGCCGGAAAACCGCATCGCCGCAGCGCGGCGGCACGCGTTGATCCGCAACATGGCGCGGCACGCGGCGCGCCGTCTGCAGGGCGCGCGCGACCCCGGGTCATGACGTGCGGCGGCGCGCGATCCCGGCCGCGGCCGTGATTTCCTGCGCGATTTCCTCGGCCTCGTCGGGGGAGAAATCCATGGGTATCTCGGCGCCCTGCGCTTCGACATAGACCCGGACCATGCCCTTGTCGGTCGGGCCGATCTGCAGGTTCGCCTCGGTGTCGCTTTCGCTGTTGATACCCATTGCGGCCTCCTTGGAAACAGCCGCCGGGGTATCCGCTTCGCCCTTGAATGGCAAGCCGCTTCGGACCCTGTCTAAGAGACGCCTCTGCCGTTAGCGCGCGCTGGATGCGACGCGGGCGGCGCGGCAGACCGGCGGGGGGTACGTGCCGCGGCGCTCATGCGGGCAGGGGCGGTGGCCCCCTTGGCCGCGTGGTTGCAGCGTGGGGCCGCCGGCGCAATCCTGTCGAAAACAGCCGGGAAATCGCGCCCGGACCGGGCGGATGAGGCTTGCAATCCCGTGCCGCAAAAGGTAAATCCGCTCCCAGTGCCGCCTTAGCTCAGTAGGTTAGAGCGCTTGATTGTGGATCAAGAGGTCCCCCGTTCGAGCCGGGGAGGCGGTACCATCACCCCGATGATAAGATGAGTTTGCTGGCGATCGCATCCGGTTCGGCGCGGGCGCGCGCCACGAAGATGGCCCCGCGCGGGAACGCGCGGGGCCTTGTTGCGGCTCATGTGCCCCGTATCAGAGGTTCGGGTACATGGGGAATTTCTTGCAGAGGGTTTCGACCTCTGTCCTGACCTTGTTTTCGACGTGCTGGTTGGCGTCCTCGCCGT
>NZ_JBKOTX010000223.1:0-7889 GCF_047086965.1 Roseovarius halophilus (ex Wu et al. 2025)
GCCGAACAGGCGCGGCATGCGGAAGTAGAGGGTGACCTTGCCCTGCCGACAGGCCTCATGGCCCAGGGCGCAAGCCAGCCAGGATTTCCCGACCCCGCAAATAAACAGTAGCAACTATTTATAAAGTCTTGGAGGTCGCTCCCGGGTATTGGTGTTTCTGCTTCGCTCTTCAGCTTTGCAAGACTGTGTGCCACAAAACTATCTCGGATGGCGTTCATAGTGGTGATAGTTTTGTCTGTTCTAAGTCGATCAAGCAAGGCTTGCTGGTCTTGCGTTAAATTCAAATCACTCCGCTGCTTCAAGTTGGGAAAAGAAAGGCAGTCCTTATTATTTGAGCCGTGATCCCAAATTCGAGACATTGTCATCACTAAATGTGCTCTTAGCGCATCCGAAATTAGATGGCTAACGGCGACTCGGTATTTACTTTGTTTTGCAACTGCTTCTAGGCGAGCATAGAGCCTTGCAGCTACCCAGCAATGAGCAAGGTTTTCTCGAATGATTTCTAAATGCCATCGTAGCGATACTCCGCTAATTGCGCCTGGAGTCTGCTTTCTAGTCAAACATCCAACTCCTCCACAAACCGCGCATTCTCCGAGATATACTGGAACCGCAGTTCCGGCTTTTTCCCCATCAGCCGCTCGACCAGGTCGCCGGTCTCGCCCGGTTCGTCCTCGTCGATGGTCACCCGGATCAGCTTGCGCGAGGCGGGGTCCATCGTCGTTTCCTTCAAATCCTTGGCGTCCATCTCGCCCAGGCCCTTGAAGCGGCTGACCTCCATCTTGCCCTTGCCGCCCAGCCCGGCCTCCAGCGCCGCGTCCTTCTCCGCCTCGGACAGGCAGTAGCGCCGCTTGGCGCCCTGCGTGACGCGGAACAGCGGTGGGCAGGCGAGGTAGAGGTGCCCCGCGTCGATCATCGGCCGCATCTGGCTGAAGAAAAAGGTCATCAGCAAGGACGCGATATGCGCGCCGTCCACGTCGGCGTCGCACATGATGATGATCCGGTCGTAGCGCAGGTCGTCGATGTTGAACTTCGTGCCCAGCCCCACGCCCAGCGCCTGCGTCAGGTCGTTGATCTCGGCGTTGCTGCCCAGTTTCGAGCTGGCCGCCCCCAGCACGTTGAGGATCTTGCCGCGCAGGGGCAGCAGGGCCTGGGTCTTGCGGTCGCGCGCCATCTTGGCCGATCCGCCGGCGCTGTCGCCCTCGACGATGAACAGTTCCGTGCCCACCCGGTTGGTGGCCGTGCAATCGACCAGCTTGCCCGGCAGGCGCAGCTTTTTCGTGGCCGATTTGCGGGCGGTTTCCTTTTCCTGGCGGCGGCGCTGGCGTTCCTCGGCCCGCAGGACCAGGAAATCGAGGATGGCCCCGGCGGATTTCGTGTCGGCGGCCAGCCAGTTGTCGAAATGGTCGCGCACGGCGTTTTCCACCAGCCGCTGCGCCTCGGCGGTGGCCAGCCTGTCCTTGGTCTGGCCGACGAACTCGGGCTCGCGGATGAAGCACGACACCAGCGCGCAGCCCCCGGTGACCAGGTCCTCGCGGGTGATCTGGGCGGCTTTGCGGTTGTTGACCAACTCGCCATAGGCCTTGATCCCCTTGAGGATCGCCGCCCAGAAGCCAGCCACATGCGTGCCGCCCTCGGGCGTGGGCACGGTGTTGCAGTAGCTTTGCAGGAACCCGTCGCGGCTGGGCGTCCAGTGGATGGCCCATTCGACCTTGCCCGGCGTGTTGAACTTCTCCTGGAAATCCACGGTGCCGGAAAAGGGCGTTTCCGAATAGGTCGCCGACGCGCCCAGCGTCTCGCGCAGGTAATCGGCCAGCCCGCCGGGGAAATGGAAGGTCGCCTCGGTCGGGGTCTCGCCGTCGTCAAGGTCCGATTTCCAGCGAATCTCGACGCCCGAGAAGAGATAGGCCTTTGACCGGATCGAGGCGAAGAGCCGCCCGGGCTTGAACTGGTGGCTGCCGAAGATCTCGGCGTCGGGGTGAAAGGTGACGGTGGTGCCGCGCCGGTTGGGGGCGTGGCCCACCTTTTGCACCGGGCCCAACGGCTTGCCGCGGGCAAAGCGCTGTTCGTGCAGTTCCTTGTTGCGGGCCACCTGCACCACCATGGAGTCCGACAGCGCATTGACCACCGAGGCGCCCACCCCGTGCAACCCGCCCGAGGTCTGGTAGGCCTTGCCGCCGAACTTGCCCCCCGCGTGCAGGGTGCAGAGGATCACCTCGAGCGCCGATTTTTCCGGGAACTTCGGGTGCGGGTCGATGGGAATGCCACGGCCGTTGTCGCGGATGGTGATGCTGTTGTCCGCGTGCAGGTCCACCTCGATGCGGTTGGCATGGCCCGCCACGGCCTCGTCCATGGAATTGTCGAGCACCTCGGCCACCAGATGGTGCAGCGCACGGTCGTCGGTGCCGCCGATATACATGCCGGGGCGTTTGCGGACGGGTTCCAGCCCCTCGAGCACCTCGATGGAAGAGGCGTCGTAGTCCCCGTGCCCGGTGGGGTTGAGAAGGTCATCTGCCATGGTTGCTGCTCTGCCTGTTGATTGGCACGCAGTGTGGCGCAATCCCTGTTCCGGGGCAATCGGTTCATGGGCGCGATCCCCCTTGCAGCCGGTTGCGAGGTGCGTAGGCTGGCGCGGCATCAAGGAGGATCGACATGCGTGTTTTCTTCACCGGCGGCAGCGGCAAGGCGGGGCGCCATGCGATCCCGGTCCTGCAACAGGCGGGTCACGAGGTTGTCAATATCGACCGGGTGCCCAGTGGCCTGCCCGACACCAACGAGTTGCTGATCGACCTGTGCGACAGTGGCCAGGTCATGGGGGCGATGACCCAATGGGCGGGTCTGGACGAGCTGGACAGGCCGCCGCAACCCTATGACGCGGTGGTGCATTTCGCCGCCGTCCCGCGCATCCTCATCGGCTCGGACGGCGAGTGTTTCCGTCAGAACACCCTGGCGACCTACAACGTGATCGAGGCGGCGGTGAAGCTCGGCATTCCCAAGGTCATCTTCGCCAGTTCCGAGACCACCTACGCCGTCTGCTTCGCCGCCGGAGAGCTCAAGCCCGACTACGTGCCCGTGGACGAAGATCACCCCACGGTGCCCCATGACAGCTATGCCATGTCCAAGGTCTGCAACGAGGCCACGGCGCGGTCGTTCCAGGCTCGATCGGGCGCGGACATCTACGGGCTGCGGATCAACAACGTGATCGAACCCCATGAATACGAGGAAATGTTTCCAGATTTCGTCGAACGCCCGGCGCTGCGGCGGCGCAACATCTTCGCCTATATCGACGCGCGCGATCTGGGTCATATGGTGGACTGCTGCCTGCGGACCGACGGGCTGGCCTACGAGGTCTTCAACGTGGCCAATGACGACACCTCGGTCGGCATCCCCAGCTCCCAGGTGATCGAGGAATTCTACAAGGGCGTGCCGGTCAAGGGCGAGATGGGCGCCTTCGATACCTTCTATTCCAACGCCAAGGCGAAACGGATGGTCGGGTTCAAGCCGCAACATGGCTGGCGTGACAGGATCGGCTGACGCGGCCCAAAATTCCAGAATTTTGGGCCGCGTCAGCCCCGCGCGCCCAGCCCCAGCTGCATCAGCGACTTGCGCAGCGGCGCGATGCCGTAAAGCGTCTCGACCCCCTTGGCGCGCAGGTCGCGCAGGATTGGGCTGCCGGCCATCGAGGCGCGGTTGAGCGCATCCACGCCGCGCACTCGCAGCAGAACCTCGGGGTGGCGGCGGCGGTGATAATCGGCAAGCATCCGGGCATCGCCCAGCCGGTCGGGGTGCTGCTTCGCAAGGTCCAGCAGGCAGGTCAGATCGGCCAGCGACATGTTCAGCCCCTGCGCGCCGATGGGGGGCACCACATGGGCAGCCTCGGCCACCAGTGCAGTGCGCTCGGCCTGCATGCGCGCGGCCAGCTGGCTGATGATCGGCCAGACCATGCGACGCCCGGCCAGTTTTAACGGCCCGCTCACCCCGGCGGAGCGCTCGGTCGCCTCGGCCTCGAAGCCGGCCGCGGACAGGGTCATCCGGCGCAGGCATTCGGGGCCGGTGTCCATCCAGACGACCGCCGAACAGGGCTTGCCGTCATGATCGGGCAGGGGAACCAGCGTGAAGGGCCCGCCGGTGCGGTGTACCTCGGTCGAGACGTTGTCATGGGGTTCCGGGTGGGTGACGGCGAAGACCACGGCCTTCTGGCCATAGCGGGTCGTCGTCGCCTCGATCCCGACGGCCTGCCGGACGGGCGAGCCGCGGCCATCCGCGCCGATCACCATCCGCGCGCGCAGCCGGCTGTCATCGGAGAGCGTCACCAGCGCCTCGGCCTCGCGCGTCAGCATGGACTTGAACCCGATACCCGGGCGGAAATCGACATTGTGCACGTCCGAAAGGCGCGCGACCAGCTCTCGGCGCAGCAACCAGTTGGAAAAGTTCCATCCGAAGGGTGCGTCGGAAATGTCGGCGGCATCGAAATCGCGGGTCACGCGGGGCTCGGGTTCCGCGCCGCCGGCATCCACGATGCGCATGATCTGCAAGGGGGCGGCATGGGGCAGCAACCTGTCCCAGACACCGGCCCGGTCCAGAAGGGCGCGTGCGGGTTGCAGGAAGGCAGTGGTGCGCAGGTCGGCCCCCTCTGCCGCGGCCTCGGTGATTGGCGGGGCGGGGTCTGCAATGACCACGGAAAACCCGGCGCTGCCAAAGGCGGCGGCGGCAGCCAGCCCGGCCACCCCGCCACCCGATATGAAGATGTCGACCTGTTCCATGCCCCAGACATAGGCGCGGCCGCAGTCCGGGGAAAGCACTCTCAGGCCAGCTGCGACAAGAAGGCCGCGAGGTCGTCGGTGTGATGATGGATATGATCGTGATGCGCCGGCTGCGGCGCGACGTGGACCGTCCGCATGCCCATGGCGTGCGGCGCGGCCAGGTTGCGGGTGTCGTCCTCGAACATCGCGCCGCGATCGGCGGGCAGGTCGTCCAGGGCAAAGACCGCCTCGAAGGCCGCCTGTTCCGGCTTGGGGCGGAAGCCCGCGTGTTCGACGCCATAGACCGCGTCGAACACTTCCGTCAGGCCGCGCGCGGCCAGCACGTTGCGCGCGTAGGGTTCGCAGCCATTGGTATAGACGATCCTGCGCCCCGGCAGCGCGGCGATGGCGCGGGCCAGCTGGGGCGCGGGATCAAGCACGGTAAAGTCGATCTGGTGCACCTCGTCGAGGTAGGGGGCCGGGTCCACATCGTGTTCGGCCATGAGACCGGCCAACGTGGTGCCGTACTGCCGCCAGTAGAGATCGCGCAGCCGGTCGGCCTCGTCCAGGTCCACCCCGGCGGCGCGGGCGACATAGGCGGTCATGCGCGGCTCGATCTGGGCGAAAAGCCCCGTTTCGGGCGGGTAGAGGGTATTGTCCAGGTCGAAGACCCAGGCGCGGACATGAGAAAATGCAGCTTTGACCATGCCGTGTTATCTAGTCCGGAATCGTTGGGGCGGCAATCCGTCCGGCTTGATACAATCGGGTGCAACGGGATACGGTCTGCAAAACGCGAAGGGAACCCGCCATGGTCGAGCTGAAAACGCCACAAAAGGACGCCTATCAACTGATCCTCGAGGCTATTGATACCGGCGTCTACAAACCCGGAAGCCGACTTGTGGAAAGCGAGCTGGCCGACAGGTTCGGTGTCTCGCGCACGCCCATCCGCGAGGCCCTGCAACGGCTGGAAACCCAGAGCCTGCTGACCCGCGACGGCCGGTCGCTGATCGTGGCCTCCTTGGATCATTCGCAGCTCAGCGAGCTTTACGTCGTGCGTGGCGAACTCGAAGGGTTGGCGGCGCGGCTGGCCGCGCGCCACGCGACGCCCGAGGAAAAGCGCGTGCTGCGCGACATGCTGGAGGACGACCGCAAGCTGCAGCACGACCCCGAGGCCATGGCCCGCGCCAACCGCCGGTTTCACAAGCAGATCCATCTGGCCAGCCACAATCGCTATCTGGTGCAGCAGCTTGACCTCGTGCATCGGTCCATGGCGTTGCTGGCCTCGACCTCGATCGCCGCCGAGGGGCGCACGGTGGACACCCTCGAAGAGCACGGGCGCATCGTGCGCGCCATCGAGCAGGGCGACGGCGATGCCGCTGATGCCGCCCTGCGCGAGCACATCAGCCAGGCCTTCGTCATCCGGTTGCGCCTCGATGCCGAGGCCGACGACGCGCTGCGTTAAGCGCCGCCTCGGCCCGGCGCGGACCGGGGTCGTAGATGCCATGGGCGGTCTTGTCCCAGTAGAAGGGCCGACTGGCCAGTTCCAGCAGGCCCTTGTAGGCGGCGAGGGCGGCGAGCGGGAAATAGACATGCAGCGATGGCGCCCATTTCATCAGCTCGGGCTTGCCTGCGTCGCGCACCGCCAGCGCGGCGATCCCCGCGCCGATGACCTCTGACGTGAGGAAAAGCAGGGCAAGCCCCAGCGCCACCGGCCCGGTCACCACGTCGGACAGCGGATGCGGCAGCCCCAGCGCGATCAGCCAGAGCGACCAGAGCGCGGGCATCAGCACGAACTGGCTGAGCGTGCCCAGGAACAGCAGTTGCACCCCGAAAAAGGCGCGCGGTCCGAGGTTGCGCCAGAGCCGAAGGGGGCTGCGCATGTGCACCGCCCATGTCAGCGCGTACCCCTTGAGCCAGCGCGAGCGCTGCTTGACCCAGGGCCAGGCGCGGGCATTGGCCTCTTCCTCGGTGACGGTTTCCAGCATTTCCGTGCGGTAGCCATGCCGGGCGAGGCGAATCCCCAGGTCCGCGTCCTCGGTCACGTTGTGGGCGTCCCATCCGCCGAGGCTTTCGAGGACATCGCGGCGGAAAAACAGAGTCGTGCCCCCCAGAGGAACCGCCAGGCCAAGTTTTTGCAGTCCGGGCAGAACGATGCGGAACCAGGTGGCGTATTCGATGGTGAAACACCGCGCCAGCCAGTTGGTGTGACTGTTGTAGTAGTCCAGCCGCCCCTGCAGGCATGCGACGCGTCCATCGCGGGTGGCGAAGCGGCTGGCCACCATGTTGATCTGGTCGGGGTCGGGGGCGTCCTCGGCGTCGTACACCCCGATGATGCTGCCGCGGGCGAAGGCCAGGGCGTAGTTCAGCGCCCGCGGCTTGGTCTGCAGCGTGCCCGGCGGCACCTCGATCACCCGCATGTGAGGTGGCAGATCGGTGGCCGCGACGGTTGCGCGGGTCAGCTTGTCATCGCGCTCGACAACAAGGCAGATGTCAAGCCTCGTTGCGGGATAGTCCAGTCGCATCAGCCGTGTGATCAGCGCTGTGGCGATGTCGCGTTCGTTGAAAAGTGGCACCAGGACGGAAACCGTGGGCAGGTCCTTGCCGCTCAGCGAGCGCGGCAAGGGGCTCTGGGGCGGGTGGCGCAGGAAAATGATCGTGGCGGCGAGTTTGAGCACGGTCATGATAAGCAGGGTGAGTACGCCCCAACCTAGGATCAGGGCAAAGCCCGCGGCGGGCCAGGCCAGCAGGCCGCCCAGTGCGCCCAGAAGGGTGGCCGCCCCGAAAGCGCGCGCGCGGCCCACGCGCCAGCCTCGACAGCTGTCCTGCAGCGGTGTCCGGCGTTCGGCCATGTCCTGCAGGGCGGCGGGGCAGGCCCGGGCGAGATGCGCGTCCAACTGGTCGGGCGGGCAGGGCACGAGGCGCAGGATGCAGTCCTCGAACCCGGGCAGATCGGTAGGGTTGGGTGGGGGTGTGGCCCCGGCAGTGTCGGCCAGCAGGACCAGCGTGCCGGCAAGGTGGCGCAGGGGAAGCAGCCGGCGCGCCAGGCAAAAACGCGCGCCCAGGGCGCGGACCAACCGGGGATCGGCCGTCATATGTGCGGTGTCGACCGCTTGCAGCCTGCGGGCCGAGGCGGCCCGCGCGCGGCGATGC
>NZ_JBKOTX010000224.1:0-7881 GCF_047086965.1 Roseovarius halophilus (ex Wu et al. 2025)
GGGCCGCGTCTTCCGGCGCGGCCTCGGGCGTCTTCTTGCGCGTCCGGGTCCGCTTGGGCTTGGGCTTTTCCGCCTCTGCCTCAGCGGGCGTCTCGGAGGACGCGGCCGGCTGCGGATCGGCGGCCTCGGTCTCGGCGGGGGCTTCGGCCTTCTTCCGGCGGCTGCGCGTGCGCTTTGGCTTCGGCGGCTCTTCGACTGTCGCTTCGGCGCTCATCTCGGCGGGGGCCTCCGTGCCAGCCTCCGGCGCTGGTGTCTCGGCCGCGGGGGCCGCCTCGTCTGTCTTCTTGCGACGGCTCCGGGTGCGCTTGGGCTTGGGTTTCTCCTGGGCCGTCTCGACGGGCGCATCGCCCGATGCCGCCTCCGCCTGCGCCTCGGCAGGCGCTTCTGACGCGGTCGCGCCCTCGGCGGCCTCGCTGCCCGACTGGTCGCCATTGGCTTGAGTCTCACCGGTGCCGTTGCCCTTGCGTCGACGCCGACGGCGGCGACGCTTTTTCTTGGGCTGCTCCTCGCCCTCGGCCTCGGGGGCGGGCGCGTCGGCGGCAGCCGGTTCCGGCGCCGCCTCGGGCTCTTCCTCGGGCTCGGGTTCGGCCATCACGGCGGTTTCCGAGGAGATCACGGCGCTGTCCACCTCGGGCACGGCCCGGGTGGCCTGCTTGAATTTCTCGATCTGGAAATCCGGCGAGACCAGCGCAACATCCGCCTCGAGCCGCACGGAAAGCCCGTAGCGCGCCTCGATCTGGGCGATATGCTCGCGCTTCTGGTTCATCAGGTAGTTGACGATTGCCACGGGCGCCTTGACCAACACCTCGCGGGTGCGGCCGCGCACGCCTTCTTCCTCGATCTGACGCAGGATCGCGAGCGCCACATTGTCATCCGAGCGCAGCAGACCGGTGCCGTGGCAATGCGGACAGGGCTGGGTCGTGGCCTCGAGCATGCCGGGGCGCAGGCGCTGGCGCGACATCTCCATCAGGCCAAAGCCCGAGATGCGGCCCACCTGGATGCGCGCGCGATCGGTCTTGAGCCGGTCTTTCATGCGCTTTTCCACCGAGGCGTTGTTCTTGCGCTCGTCCATGTCGATGAAGTCGATGACGATCAGCCCGGCCAGGTCGCGCAGGCGCAGCTGGCGGGCAACCTCGTCGGCGGCCTCCAGGTTGGTCTTGAGCGCGGTCTGCTCGATCGAGCCTTCCTTGGTCGCCCGGCCCGAGTTCACGTCGATGGCCACCAACGCCTCGGTGACTCCGATCACGATGTAGCCCCCCGAGGGCAACTGCACCGTCGGGTTGAACATGTTTCCGAGGTAGCCCTCGACCTGGTAACGCGCAAAAAGCGGCAGTCCCTCTGTGTAGTGCTTCACGTTTCGGGCGTGGGACGGCATGATCATCTTCATGAAGTCCTTGGCGGTGCGATAGCCCGCGTCGCCCTCGACCAGCACCTCGTCGATCTCCTTGTTGTAGAGATCGCGGATCGAGCGCTTGATCAGATTGCCCTCTTCGTAGATCGGCGCAGGGGCGATGGATTTCAGCGTCAACTCGCGGATCTGTTCCCACAGGCGCTGAAGATATTCGTAGTCGCGCTTGATCTCCGTCTTGGTGCGCTGCGACCCGGCGGTGCGGATGATCAGCCCCGCGCCCTGAGGCACATCCATTTCACCGGCAATCGCCTTGAGCTTCTTGCGGTCGGCGGCATTGGTGATCTTGCGCGAAATGCCGCCGCCCCGCGCGGTATTGGGCATGAGCACGCAATAGCGGCCCGCCAGCGACAGGTAGGTGGTCAGCGCGGCCCCCTTGTTGCCGCGCTCTTCTTTCACGACCTGCACCAGCAGGATCTGGCGCACCTTGACGACTTCCTGGATCTTGTAGCGGCGCGGGCGCGGCTTGCGCACCGGGCGCACCTCTTCGCTGTCGTCCTCGTCGGCGACGCTTTCGATGCTGTCGTCGCGGGCGCTGGCATCCCCGGCACCGGCGGCGCTGTCGTCCTCGTCGGCGGCGGGAGTCTCGATCGGGGTCTCGGCCACGGTTTCCATGGGCGAGCTGCCCTCGTCGGGCCCGTCCATCGCAGAGCCGCCGTCGAGCACTTGCATGCCCTCGATATCGCCCGAGGTCTCGTCCTCGGGGGTTTCCTGCGGGGCCTCCTGCACCTCGGCGGGCGCGGTGCTTGTCACGGCATCGCTGCCCTCGGTGGCCGCGGGCTTGGGCTTGGCGCGCGACCGGCGGCGTTTGGGCTTTTGCTTGGCGTCGTCCTCATCCTCGGCCTTCATGGCCTCGGCATAGGCGCGTTCCTCGGCCAGCAGCGCCTCACGGTCGGCGGTGGGGATCTGGTAGTAGTCGGGGTGGATCTCCGAGAATGCGAGGAAACCGTGCCGGTTTCCGCCGTAATCCACGAAGGCCGCCTGCAGCGAGGGTTCGACCCGCGTGACCTTGGCCAGGTAGATGTTGCCCGCTAGCTGGCGGCGCGATTGTGTCTCGAAGTCGAATTCCTCGACCTTGTTTCCGTCAACCACCACGACGCGGGTCTCTTCCGCGTGGGTGGCATCAATGAGCATTTTCTTGGGCATTCTATCCGTTCGCACGACGCAGAGGGACCCGCCCCAGGGGGCGCATCCTATGCCACGTCATGTCCAGTGCTGGCGATGCGCGCGGGGACAGTCAGTGCGGGCCCTTGGGCCGCGCCTGTCCGAACTGTCCTGCTCACGCCGTGCATCGCGTTTCTTCTCCGACGGCCCGGAGGCCGCCAATTCAGTGGCCCGGCGCGATGATCCTGTCAGGGTCCGCGCCCGCGGGCTGTTCCAATGGCCTGCCGGTGGCGGGACCATATTCTGTCGTCCGTGAAGGTCGGGTCTTTCTCCGCGATACCTTGACGGAAAATCCGTTCAAACCGGGGACAGGAGCTGGACCTGCCCGAGGCCTGTTCTGCCTACATAAGTCAGGCGCAGGGCAGATTACAATGTGAAACTGACGGGTGTTCGAAAATCAGCCCGGCAGATCGAACAGGGCAAGCCCTGCCGCCAGGGTTTCGCTGACATGCTGACCCAGGTCGGGCAACGCCTGCCCCGCCGGACGCAGGTCGGGAATCTGCACCGTGGTGCAGCCCGCCTGCACTGCCGCCGTGGTGCCGGTATCGCTGTCTTCAAAGGCCAGGGCGTCGCCCGGCGCATGGCCCAGGCGCTCGGCGGCCATGCGGTACGGCGCGGGGTCGGGCTTTGGACTGGGCACTTCGTCGCCCCCCAGCACAAAGCGGAAATGCCCCAGCAGGCCGGCCGCGTCCAGGTGATGACGCGCCCGATCGCCCCGAGTCGAGGTGACAACGGCCATGGCGTGCCCGGCCGCGGCCAGCGCCGGGATCACCTCGGCCACGGTGGGGCGCAGCATCACGCCCTGGGCCATGCGCGTGTTGAAATTGGTCTCGATCGCGGCGTTGAAGGCGTCCATGTCCACGCCCGTGCCCAGAAAACGGCCGGCCCGGTCTGACGCCTCGGCCCCCGATGTGCCCACCAGCGCGAGGAAGAAGTCGCGCACCTCGTCGCCCACCCGGCCGAGCCGGGCGCATTCCTCAACGAAGGCGGCCTGCACGACACGCTCGGTGTCCAGCAGCAGACCGTCCATGTCGAACAGCAGGGCGCGGGGACTGTCACTCACTCCAGGTAGTCCGACCTTTGCAGGCCGTACTTGGCCATCTTCTCGTTCAGGGTCCGGCGCGGCAGCGACAGTTCCTCCATCACATTGGCGATCGAGCCGCGGTGCCGGCGCATGGTGTTGTCGATGAGCATCCGCTCGAAGGCCTCGACATACTCCTTGAGCGGCTTGCCTTCGGTGGTCATGGCCTGTTCTGGCACGTCCTCATCCGCCATCAGCAACGAGGCGATGGAGCCGGTCCCGCGCCGGTTCTGCAAGACCGCCCGTTCGGCCACGTTGATCAGCTGGCGCACGTTGCCCGGCCAGGGCGCCTGCAGCAGCTGCGCGGCCTCCTGGGCGCTGACATGGGGCGCGTCACAGCCGTATTCATCGGCAAACTGCTCGCTCAGCCGGGTGAACAGCGCCAGGATGTCCTCGCCGCGCTGGCGCAGGGGCGGCACGGTGATGCGCAGGGCGGCCAGCCGATAGAACAGATCCGAGCGCAGCTCGCTCTCGCAGGTCTTGCCCTCGTCCTGAAGGTTGCAGATGGCCACGATGCGGGTCTCGCCCGGAGTGCCCTGCTCGTTCATCGCGGTGAGCAGCCGCGCCTGGGTGTCGCGGCTCAGCGCCTCGATGTCTTCCAGCACGAGGGTGCCGCCGCGGGCCTCTTCCATGGCCGGGATCGGGTCGTCCTGGTCCACCGGGCCGAACAGCCGCCGCGCCAGCGCGGCCTCGTCATAAGCCTGGCAGGAGATCAGCACGAATTTCTTGCTGGCCCGCGCGCCAACCGCGTGCAGCGCATGGGCCACCAGCGTCTTGCCGGTGCCGGTCTCACCTTCGATCAGGACATGGCCGTCGGCCTGTCCCAGGTCCAGGATATCCTCCTTGAGGCGTTCCATGATCGGGCTGGCCCCGATCAGCTTGGACATCAGCGCGCTGCCATCGGACAGCTCGCGGCGCAGGGCGCGGTTGTCCAGCGCCAGACGCCGCGCGGTACTGGCCTTGCGCGCCAGTTCGGTCATGCGGTCGGGGTTGAAGGGCTTTTCGAGAAAATCATAGGCCCCCACCCGCATCGCCTCGACGGCCATGGGCACGTCGCCATGCCCGGTGATCATGATGACCGGCAAAGCGCTGTCCTGGCTCTTGAGCTTCTTGAGGAACTGCATCCCGTCCATCCCGGGCATGCGGATGTCGGTGACCACGATGCCGGGATAATCGCTGCCGATGCCCTTGAGGGCCTCCTCGGCGCTGGCGAAGGCCTCGGTGTCATAGCCCGAGAGCGCCAGCCACTGCGAGATCGACTGCCGCATGTCCTGTTCGTCATCGACGATGGCGATTTTCATGGCTTGAGCCATGGCGCACCTCACTCCGCTGCTTCACGTTCGGCCGTCCAGGCCGGCAATTGCACCTCGAAGACCGCGCCGCCATCGGCGGCGTTCCGCGCAGTCAGACGCCCCCCGAAATCGTTCACGATGCCCGAGGAAATGGCAAGGCCCAGCCCGACACCGTCACCGGGTTCCTTGGTGGTGTAGAAGGGCTCAAACAGACTGTCGAGATCGGCAATGCCCGGGCCGTTGTCGCGCAGGCTCAGCCGAACCGTCTCGCCCTGGGCCAGCAGGATATCCACGGCGGGCTCCTCGACGGGCTTGGTGGCGTCCAGCGCATTGCGCAGCAGGTTGATGATGACCTGTTCCAGCCGCAGCCGGTCGGCCAGCACCCGCACCGGCCCGTCGGGCAGCGCCTGGCTGATCGCGACCTGGCGCTGGCGCAGTTGCGGCTCCATCATCGACAGGGCCGAGAGCACGGCCTCCTTGACGTCGACGGGTTCGAGCGTGTCGCCGCCCTTGCGCGCATAGGACTTGAGTTGCTTGGTAATCTGGCCCATGCGCTCGATCAGGCCGTCGATGCGCTGGAAACTGGCCAGCGCCTCTTCGGGGCGGTGCCGCGACAACAGCAACCGCGCGCCAGCTAGGTAGGTCTTCATGGCCGCCAGCGGCTGGTTCAACTCGTGGCTGACAGCCGCCGACATCTCGCCAAGCGCGGCCAGTTTCGAGGTCTGCGCCACGGTCTGTTCGGCCACTTCGAGGTCCTTCTCGACCTTCTCGCGCTCGGCAATTTCCCGCTGCAAGCGCACGTTCAACTGGCGAAGCTCCGCCGACTCGCGCTGAAAGACCCGCATCCGCAGCGCCGATTTGCGGCTCAGCCCCCAAAACACCAGCGTCAGGAGAATCGCAAACCCCATGATTTCAAGCGCCAGGATCGAGTTCACCCGTTCGCGCACCGAGGCATAGGTGGTAAAGCTGATCAGTTGCCAGCCCTGGAAAGGCACGCGGACCGCCTGGCGCATGACTCCATCGCCGCGCAGGTAGCTCTCGATCGGCAGGGCCGACCAGCCCGGGGCACTGCGCAGGCCCCGTTCGATCGCGGTCTGCGGCGGCACCAGCGACAGCGCCTCTGGGGCGGGGCGCCCGCGCCAGCGCGGCTCGGTGGCCAGGATCACGCGGCCCTCGCTGTCGGTCACCATAACCGCATCCGAGATGCCCGCCCAGCTGCGTTCGAGCTTGGCCAGGTCCACCTCGACCGCAACCACCCCCAGCGTGACCTGGTTCGCCATGATCCGGCGCGCATAGGTAAAGGCAAAGCCGCCCTCGGGGCGTTCCTCGACGGTGAAGACCGTCGCGTTGGACCGCAGCGCCTCGACGAAATGCGGATTCGACCGCTGGTTCTGGCCCAGCCGTTCCCGGTCGGTCGCCGCGACGATGTGCCCCTCGCGGTCCAGCAGCAGCAGCGAGGCGGCGCCGATCTCGTCCACGAAGCTCAGCAGCCGCGCGGTGGATTGCGAATAGTCGCCCGAGTTCAGCGCCCCGATCAGCGCCGGGTCGCGCGCCAAAAGCTGTGGCACGATGGAATTGCGCTGCAACTCGCTGAGCAGGTTGGCCGAATAGAGCGCAACCCGCACCTCGGCGCTGTTGCGAGTGCGCTCGGTAAAGCGCTCGGTCAGCAGCCGGTCGGACCAGTAGACCAGCGTCGCCGCCACGGCCAGCAGCCCCAGCACCGTGAGCCGCACCGCCCAGTTGCCGCCCGCGCGGCGCATCTGATCCCCTTCGGACATGCGGCGAATCTACCCCGCCCAGGGCGCCGCGTCCATCAGGCCTCGGCCAGTTGCCCGACAAGAGCACGGAAAAGCGCCGCCCCGTCGGTGCCGCCATGGGCCGGATTGACGGCGCGTTCGGGGTGTGGCATCATTCCCAGCACCCGGCGGTTTTGCGACAGGATGCCGGCGATATCCGCGACCGATCCATTGGGGTTGTCGCGGTATGTGAAGGCGATCCGATCCTCGGCGCGCAGGGCCTCAAGCACCGCCTCATCGGCGAAATAGTTGCCGTCATGATGCGCGACGGGCAGGGTGATCCCGTCGCCCGGCCCATAGCCTTCGCTAAAGACGCTGTCGGTGGTTTCCACTGTCAGATCAACGGGTTTGCAGATGTACTTGAGGTCGCGATTGCGCATCAGGGCGCCGGGCAACAGCCCGGTTTCGGTCAACACCTGAAAGCCGTTGCACACGCCCAGCACGTAGCCGCCCCGCTCGGCATGGCGCACCAGCGCGCGGCAGATCGGCGAATTGGCGGCGATGGCCCCGCAACGCAGGTAATCGCCAAAGGAAAAGCCGCCCGGCACCGCCACGAGGTCGGTGCCCGCGGGCAGGCCGTTGTCCTTGTGCCAGACCACGGTGACATCGGCCCCGGCCTGGCGCAGGGCCACGGCCAGGTCACGGTCGCAGTTGGAGCCGGGAAATTGCAGGACGGCGACTTTCATGGGGGCTCTCCTCGGGTGCTTTGCGGTTGGATACAGGCCTTTGCGGGCGGGTTCACGCGCCTTAGTGCTGAAAATCTGTAATGACGGCGATGCCCGGCGGGGTCGGCCCGTCGAAGGCGGCCAGTTCGGCGCTGGCCCCCGACAGCGCCACGCGGCGCGTGACCAGCGGCGACAGGTCCAGCCCGGCGCCTTCGATGAAGGACAACAGCGAGGGATAGCGCCAGGCCGGCATCCCGCGGGTGCCGTAGATCGCTAGTTGCCCCGAATAGACCACGTCCATCGGCAGCGCCATGGTCACATGGTCGCCCGCGGGCATGCCCACCTGCACCATGCGGCCCAGCTTGCGCAGGGATTTCAGGGCATTGGCAGAGGTCTCGGGGCGGCCGAGCGCCTCGAGGGCGACATCCGCGCCACCGCCCGTCACCGCGCGCACCGCCGCGGCCGGGTCGCCGTC
>NZ_JBKOTX010000225.1:0-7852 GCF_047086965.1 Roseovarius halophilus (ex Wu et al. 2025)
TACAAAAGAGATAGGTTTGCAAATGACGCGTCAATGCGCCGCTCGGTTGTGCGTGTCTGGCGCGGCCTTTGACACATCTGGGCTCACTGCCGACCGCGGCCATCGCGCGTGTCGTTCGGCGCAACGGCAGGTCAGACCCGCGCGCAAGGTCAAGTCACCGCTGTCGCATGGGGCGGCGCATCACCGGCACCGGCTAGGATCGGATCATCAGAAGTTCCGCCGTCACGCAAACGGAATTTCGCAGCCGTGTCAGGCGGCCGTCCCGGTGGACGCCGTCAAACCCGACCGAGATCGAGTTTAGCCGCGCCTGTCCCTGCCGAAAATCGGCCTCGGTCAGGAAAACCTCCGTCGCGTAGCTGTCGAGGCCGGGCCCAGCGTCGAAACAGGCGCCCACGACGCTGCCGATCCCCTCGATCCGCGCCTCGGCAAACCCGTGCGCTTCTGCCAGTTCCTCGACCGCGGCGGTGATATCCTGATTGGGTTGCAGGGTGCAGAGCAAGGCGTCCTGCCCCCCCTCATGCATAGGCGACGCCTGCGGCTGGAACAGGGAAAACCATGTCTCTGGATCGTGCTCGACGGCCAGCGTCGCGCCCGAAACGGCCCATCCCGTCACCACGCAATCCTCGGCGATTTCGCTTTCGGTGGGCAGGAGGTGCCCCATCGCAGGCTCGCCGCTGTCGCCGCGCCACAGCCCGTGGCAATGGGTGAAGGGGGCGCCGTCGCGCAGCCCGAGGTGAACGCCCGCCGTCAGGATGCGCGGACGATCATCGATCCGCCTCGTGGCGCTGTACCATGCCGCGTGCCCGTCGCCCGGCGCGGGTGCCGGTATCACGTAGGACAGGTTCGCCATCGGCACGTTCTCCAGCCGCAGGTAACCGGCGTTGTGCCCCTGCGCCTCAAAGCCCTGCGCCACCGCATCCCCAAATGTCAGCCCCGCCCGCAGCCGCACTTTCACCGGGTGGGCGCGGCAGGCCACCGCCCGCCGGCGGTCGGTGGCCGCCGGGCCGGGATGACGAATGATCCTGCCCGTCGCCTGATCCGTCATGCCGTCGTGCCGGGCAACTGGCCGCGCGCTTCAAGCTCCTGCCGGATCATCTTCTTGGTGATCTTGCCATAGGCGGATTTTGGCATCTCGTCCCAGAACACCATCTCGCGCGGCAGCTTGTAGCGTGATATCCGGGCTTCCAGCCAAGTGAGGATCTCGGTCTTGTCCGGGGTGCCGCCCTCGCGCGGGACGCAGACGGCAAGCCCGACCTCGCCCCAGACAGGATCGGGGACGCCCAGAACTGCGGCTTCCGATACCGCCGGGTGCATCAAAAGCTTCTCCTCGATTTCACGCGGATAAATATTGGACCCCCCCGAGATGTACATGTCCGACGCGCGCCCCGTCAGGTAGACGAAACCCTGCGCATCCATATGGCCCAGGTCCCCCGTCAGGAACCAGCCATCGCGGAAATTCTTGGCGTTGGCGTCTGGGTTGTTGAAATACCCCGCAAAGACGGCCGGGCCAATCACGGCGATCTCGCCGGTTTCGCCCGTGGCCACTTCCTCGCCCTTGTCGTTCTGGATCTGCACCTGCATTCCGGTGCGGGCAAAGCCGCAGGTGCCGACACGCATGGCCGCGTCATCGGTGTGATGATGCACCGGCGGTAACACGGTGATGTTGCCCGTCACCTCGCCCAAGCCGAAATACTGCACCAGCACCGGACCCAGCTTTTCGATCGCCAGCACCTGATCGGCGCGGTACATCGGCGCGCCCGCGTAGATCACATATCGTAGGCTGGAACGATCATGCAGGTCGACCGACGGGTGCTCAACCAGCAGCTTGATGATGGTCGGCACCATGAAGGCATTGGTAACGCGCCACTTTTCGACCAGTGCCCAGATCTCGGCCGGATCAAATTTCTCACCCGCTGGCAAGATCGTCTTGACGCCATGGGCGACTTGCGCAAGCTGATGCACCCCGGCCCCGTGCGACAGCGGCGCCACCACGATCGAGGCGTCATCGGGCCCGGTTCCCGGCATCAGGTCACACAGGTGGTTGGTGATGACGAAAGCCATCTGGCCATGCGTCAGGACAGCGGCCTTGGGCCGGCCCGTCGTGCCCGAGGTGAAGAAGAACCAAGCCGGGTCGTCGCGCTGCACGGCGACGGGGGAAGGTGTCTGGCCTTCGTGCCGGGCGATTATGGCTTCGTAATCCTCGGCGAACTCGGCTTGGCCGATGGCCACGGTGAACGCCACCTGATCGCCGCAGGTGGCAGCATGATCGGCGAAAGCTGCCCCGCAGATCAGCCCGCGCGCCTGAGCGGATTCGGCAAGCCAGCCAATCTCGTCCGGGGACTGTCGGAAATTGGCCGGCACCCAGACGGCGCCCACACGCCAGCACGCGAACATTGCTTCGAACATCTGGTTGCAATTGGCCGATTGAACCAGGATCCGGTCGCCCTTGGCGACGCCGAAATCATGAATCAGGGCATGGGCAAACGCCGCCGAGCGTGCCTCCATCCGCGCCCAAGACCAGGTATGCGCGCCCCAGACGAAGCCGATATCGTCGCCCAGCCGGCGGGCGCTTTCGGTCAGAAAATGCGACAGGTTCATCACCCGCGTCGAGGTCGGGGTGACGCCGTTTGACAGATCTATTGTCATTTCGCGCGCTCCAGGATCGACACGTAGTTGGCCACGGCGGCCCCGCCCATGTTGAACACACCGGCCAGCGTCGCGTCAGGGATCTGCATGTCGCCCGCATCGCCTGTCAGCTGCATCGCCGCCATGACATGCATCGAAACGCCTGTGGCGCCAATCGGGTGCCCCTTGGATTTCAGCCCGCCCGAGGGGTTGACCGGCAGGCGGCCATCCTTGCGGGTGACACCCTCGCGGATCACGCGATACCCCTCTCCGGGGACGGCGAGGCCCATTGCCTCGTATTCCAGCATCTCGGCCACGGTAAAGCAGTCGTGGCTTTCCACCAACGACAGATCGTCAAGGCCTATGCCGGCCTCTTCCAGCCCGGCCTGCCATGCCATGCGCGCCCCGCGGAATTCCAGGACGTCGCGGCGCGAAAGCGCCATGATGTCATTGGCCTGAACCCGTGCGCGAAAGGCGATGGCGCGCTCCATTCCGGCAGCGGTTTCCGCGTCTGCGAGCACCAGCACGGCGGCCCCGTCCGAGACGAGCGAGCAGTCTGTCCGGCGCAGCGGCCCGGCCACGCGGGGGTTCTTCTCGGAAACCGTGTTGCAGAAGGCCACGTCGAAATCCTTGTGCATGTGCGCCAGCGGGTTGGCCATGCCGTTGGAATGGTTCTTCGCCGCGATCATTGCCAGTTCTTCGGACTTGTCGCCGTAGCGCTGGAAATAGGCCGATGCGATCTTGCCGAAAAGGCCCGCGAAACCACCCTCGATATCGGCTTCCTCACGCCGGTAGCTGGCGCTCAGGAGGATGTCGCCAACCTCGTCGCCGGGGGTGGCTGTCATCTTCTCGGCCCCGACCACCAGCGCGATGCGACCGCGACCGGATTCGATGAAATCCATCGCGCCGTGCAGGGCCGCGGAGCCTGTCGCGCAGGCGTTCTCATAGCGCACCGCCGGAGTGTGCGCGAAGCGCTCGTCTCCCATCGCCACCAGCGCACCTTGAAAATCCTGCTTCGAAAAGCCGTTGTTGAAGACGCCGGCAAAGATGCCGTCCACATCCTCGGGCGTAATCCCGGCATGTTCCATGGCAGGGCCGACCGCCGCCGCCATAAGGCTTTCGGTGTCGGGGTGTTCGGATTTGCCGAAGGGCGTGTGACCCCATCCGACGATCTGTGCTTTCGTCATCCGTTTCTCCTTTCAGGATGCCCGGGGCGCGCCGCACGCGGCGCTTACCCCAGCCGTTCTGCGATTTTCGCGGCTTCGGTTTTCAGTTGCGAAACAAGTTCCAGCCGGCGAGGCTCTTTCATGCGGCTTTCCACGGCAGCAAGCGACACCGCACCGGAAAGGCCGCCATCAGGGCCGTGCAGGGCGATGCCGATGCCCCACGAATCGGTGAAGATCAGGCCGGGATTCAGGGCGTAGCCATCACGCCGCGTCCGGGCGACATGATGGCGGATGCTGTCGGGCGACAGGTGCGGGTAATCTGCGGCCAGAATCGCGGCATTGGCCTGCAGGACATCCTCCACCTCGTCGTCGGGCAGTGCGGCAAGCATTGCCAGCGATCCCGCCCCAACGCCTAGCGGATGCTGCGCCCCGGACATCAACGCGTAGGTGCGAATCGGGTATGCGCCTTCTTCGCGATGCAGGCAGACCGAAGACATCCCGCGACGCACTGAGATGAACGCCGCATCCCCGGTTTCGCGCGCAAGATGCACCAGACTGCCCATGGCCTGTTTCAAAAGGCCGTGCCGCCCCGAGGCGCGCAGCCCCAGGATGAACGCTTCTTTGCCAAGGTGATAGAGGCGGCTTTCGTCATCCTGTTCGATCAACCCCGCGCGGATCAAAGCCAAAAGCAGGCGCCGCGCCGTGGCCTTGTTGAGCCCCGATCGCACAACCACTTCCGACAGCGTCAGGCCGCCGCCGGATTGCCGGCCGATGAGGCTTAGCAGTTCGAGCGCGCGATCGACGCTTTGCGCACCGCGAAGTTGGCCGGGATCCTGCATTAGTTCCACTATATGAACCTGTAGTTTCTTTTAGCACGGGTATTTCGGATGAATTTTCTTTATATTGGCTTTTTCCGATATCTTTTTGCAAGTTTTTCTTGTAAAATTTGAAAAAAGTGGTTCATCATATGGACGTTTGCTGCTTACCTTTGCAGCCTAAACGCTTATAGCCCTGCCTTGGGGTGAAGCTTGGAGGAGGAAGACGATGTTTGGAGGAGGAAAACAATGAATTTTGCCAAAGTCGGTCGCGTGGCGGCTGCCTCGATGATCACGGGTGCCCTGATGGCAAGTGCCGTCTCGGCCGAGACACTGCGCCTGTCACACAACACCGGCGACAGCACCACCTGGCACAAGGGGGCCGAACGGTTCGGCGAACTTCTGGCCGATAAGACCGGCGGCGATCTGGATGTGCGGGTCTTCCCGAACGCCCAGCTTTCCGGCGGGGATCAGATGCGCCAAGCCGAGATGGTGGGCCGCGGCGCGCTTGACCTTGTCGTGACATCGGCGATCAACGTGACCCCGCTCGTGCCCGAAATGGCGGTGTTCTCGCTGCCCTATCTCTATGCCAACTATGACCAGGTCGATGCCACAACCCAAGGTGCACCGGGCGAAATGCTTTCGGATATCCTGCTGGAAAAGGGTATCGTGGTTCTGGCTTGGGGCGAGAACGGTTTCCGCGAAGTGACGAATAACGTGCGCCCGATCACATCGCCCGAGGACATGGAAGGCCTGAACATGCGTGTGGCCGGCCCAATGTATATCGACGTGATGAACGAGTTGGGGGCTAACCCCCAGCAGATGCAGTGGGGCGAGACGATGACCGCGCTGCAACAGGGCGTCGTGGACGGACAGGAAAACCCGATCGGCGCGGTGATCATCCCGCAGCAGATCTACGAGGTGCAGGAATACCTGACGACATGGCACTATTCCTATGACCCGATTTTCCTGGGCATCTCGAAGGACAAGTGGGACAGCTACGATTCCGACATGCAGACCGCACTTAGCGAAGCCGCGCAGGAGGCGATGGACTATCAGCGCCAGATCACCCGCGAGGACACAGCCAGCGGCCTTGATTTCCTGCGCGAGCAAGGCATGGAGATCTACGAGCCGACGGCGGAAGAACTGGACGCGTTCCGGACCGCCACGAAACCGGCCTTCGACGAATGGGCGGACAAGGTCGGCGCGGACATCGTGAACACCTTTCAGGAAGCGATCGCGAACGCTGACTGAGTGATCGGTTTCTCACGGGCAGGCCCTTTTTGGGTTTGCCCGTCCTTCTTTTCCGCGACGGATGACAGGAGCATGCGACAATGAGGTTTCTTCTGCGTGACGCGGAAAAGATTATCTGCGCGTTCATTTTCCTTGGCATGACCCTGCTGGGATTCGCCAATGTCGTCGTTCGTTACGCCACGAACTTGTCGCTGGCCGCCACCGAAGAATTGTTGACCAACGGGTTCCTTCTGCTGACGGTATTCGGGGCAGCGCTGGCCGCCCGCCGGGGGGAGCATCTGGCAGTGACGCTGGTGCATGACATGATGCCCCGCGTGCTATGGAAGCCCGTCCTCGTGCTCTCCGCGGCCCTGTCGGTCGGCCTTCTGGGGATGTCAGCCTGGTTTTCCTGGCAATCGCTGGCCAATCTCTACGCCAACGGCATGAATTCCTACGCGCTGGGCATTCCGGCCTGGTACTATCAAGCGGCGGTGCCCTTTGGGTTCGCGCTGATCATCCTACGCTACCTGCAGCATGTGGTCGAAATGCTGAACGGGCCTGCCCGGCAGGTGCTGCCGGATGTTTGAGTTTTTCACCGATATCACCGCTGGATCGCAGATGGTGATCGTATTTTTCCTGCTGATGGCCCTGCGTCTGCCGGTGGCATTCGCGCTCGGCTTGTCGGCGATCTACACCATGTGGAAGATCGGGTTCGGGTTCGACCTTGCGGGTGATCTGATCGCCACCGGCATTACCAAGTTCTCACTTCTGGCGATCCCGTTCTTTGTCCTCGCCGGGACACTGATGGGCTCGCTCGGGATCGCAGAGCGGATGATCCGCTTTTTCCGGGTGCTGGTGGGCAGCCTGCCCGGCGGCATGGGGGTTGTCGGCACGGTCGTTTGCCTGTTCTGGGGGGCGGTCAGCGGCTCTGGCCCGGCATCGGTGGCGGCCATCGGCCCGATGATCATCAAGGGCATGGAAGAGGATGGCTACAGCCGGGCCTATGCCGCCGGGCTGGTCTGCACCGGGGCGGCGCTATCAATCGTGGTTCCGCCCTCGATCGGGCTGGTGATCTACGGCGTGATCGCCGAAACCTCGATCTCGCGGCTCTTCATCGCGGCGATCATTCCGGGGATCTTCATGGGAATGACCATGCTGGCCGTGCTGCCGCTAGCGCGCCGCGGGCGCGCGGTGGCGGATCGTTCGGCGCTAGAGGCGCTCAGCCCCGACCCCTACGCGGACCTCGCCTATCGCCGGAAGCTTTGGCTGACCTTTCGCGAAAGTTTCTGGGGCCTGATGACCCCGGTCGTGATCCTGGGCGGGATCTATTCCGGCATCTTCACCCCGACCGAGGCCGCGCTGGTCGCCACCGTCTACGCGCTGGCCGTCGGCGCGCTGGCCTATCGGACGCTAACGTTTCGCGGGCTTTACGACGCGCTGGGCAACGCCGCCGCCTCCTCGGCCGTGGTGATGCTGGTCGTGGCCTATGCCAGCCTGTTCGGCTGGGTCGTCACGGTCGAGGATCTGGTCGGCAGCTATTCCACCGCCCTTTTGGGCATCAGCCAGAACGAATGGGTGATCCTGCTGGTGATCATGCTGGTCCTCGTGCTTGCCGGAATGTTCATGGACGCGGTAACGGTGATGTTCATCTCGCTTCCGATCTTCCTGCCCGTTGTGCGCGAGCTGGGCTGGGATCCGGTCTGGTTCGGCGTGCTTGTGATGGTGAACCTGGCCATTGGTCTGATTACGCCACCTGTCGGCATCAATCTCTACGTCGCGGCGAATGTCACCAAGCTCTCGATCGAGAAGGTGGCGCGCGGTGCCATGCCGTTCTTGCTGGTCAGTCTTGTCGGGCTCGGCGTGATCGCCGCCTTCCCGTCGCTTTCACAGGTGCTGGTAGAGTGGATGAGATGACCCAGACCACCGCATTTTCCCGATAACCGGAGATCCAAATGACACCGAAAACCGCAATCGTGACCGGCGCTGCCCGCGGCATCGGCCTTGCCACCACCC
>NZ_JBKOTX010000226.1:0-7780 GCF_047086965.1 Roseovarius halophilus (ex Wu et al. 2025)
AACCGCATCGGCGCGCGCGGCGGCGATGACCGCGCTGTCGGTGCCCGCCCCGCCATCGACCGTGTCGTCCCCGGCACCGCCCGAAAGCGTGTCATCACCATCGCCCCCCGACAGGCTGTCATCGCCGCCCGCCGCGACGATCGTGTCGTCGCCGGCCAGTCCGTGGATGGTGTCGTCCTGCGGTGTGCCGGCGCGGGTTTCGAGGTAGTTGTCCTCGGCCAGGTCATACCCGGTCCAGGCTGCGAGCGTGCTTTCCACGTTCACCGGCGCGTTCGCGAAATCGTAGGTCGCGATCAGGAAACCGCCCTGGTAGAGCGACAGCGCGCTCAGCGTTCCCTTGATATGCTCCGCGCGGGCCGGATCGTTCTTCTGGAAGGTGCCCGTCAGTTCCACGAGGAAATCGCTGCCCGTCGCCTCCTCGAAGAACAGCACGCGGCTGTCGTCGGCCTCGGTCACCGGGCCGTCCAGCTTGACCGCCTCGGGCGTGCTGGTGATCTGCAGGGCCTTGCTTTCGAAGTTCACGTAGCGCATGTCGGCCGTCGAGTCCTCGATTGCCACATCCAGCGCCGCCCTCGGGTCGGCCGCGGCGGGGGCGTCATCGGTCGACGACGCGCTCAACGCGCTCGCGCTGGTGGCCGATGCGAGCGTGAAGTCATCCGCAACCGCGTAGTTTACGCCGTATCCGAGATCCTCGAGCGCCCCGATTGTCAGGCGGCTGAGCGGGTTCGGCGGGGAATCGATGAACCCGGTCATCAATTCGTTGGTGAAGATGCTTTCTTCCCAGTGGCCGCCGGCCGTGCCGCGGCCGCCGTCATCCTCGACCGGGACGGATGTCGCGGAGGGGTCGGCAAGGGTGCGGTATTCGTTCAGCGCGCTGGCGCCCGTGTATCGGAAATTGCCGCTGAGGCCCAGGAACTCCCACAGGGTGCCGATGCCCAGCACATGGCCCATTTCGTGAATGATGACGTCCTGCAGGATCCCGTCTTCCTGCATGCCGGCCAGATCGGCGTCGTCGAATTGCATCATGCCGGCATAGGGCAGTGACGTGGCGGCGCGGAACGCGTCCGGGCCCGCCTGCCCGAGGATGCCGCCGGGGCCGTCGATCGACGTCACCGAGGCATCGATCCGCAGGTCGTCCACCAGCCCGAGCGTCGCGTCCGAGACATCCGGCAAATCCGTGGTTATGGCTTCCTCCCACCGGGCGGCGGCGGTTTCGAAGACGGGCAGGAAGGCGTTGTCGCCCGAGAAATCGACGGTGATGTCGAAGGCGCCCGCCGGCGGCCGGGCGGTCTGCGCTTCGCTCAGCGACAGCTTGTAGGTCCCGGTCGCGCTGCCGAAGCCACCGGCGCTCAGGAAATGGGTGCCGGTCGTGTCCGGCGTGAATTCGAGACGGCTGTTGCGGCCCTCGCCGGCATCGTCGTTGAACGTGCCGTCGATCGCGTTGCCCGCGCCGTCGAAAACACCGCGGATGAACGGATCGCTCAGCGTGCCCGAAGCGGTCGGGCTGCCTTCGAGGTCGATCACGTAGGTCGTGCCCGCCTCGAGCGTGGCCGCGAACCAGTCGGTGTCCTCCGCGATTTCCAGCGCCCCCGTGGCGCTTGCGTTCACCGCGACCCGCCCCGCCGTGGACGTGTCCGCGGCGAAATCGTCGGCCGGGCCCTCCGGCGCCTGCGCGTCGACCGAGATCTTGTAGCTGCCGGTATTGTCCGCGTAGGCGGCAGCGCCGAGGTAGAAGGTGCCGGTCTCGGCCGCGGTGAAGTCCACGCGGCTGTTCAGCGTTGTGCCGTTGTCGTCATTGCCGGTGTCGGGGATCAGGTTTCCCGATCCGTCATGGATACCGGTCAGGAGCGGGTCGGACAGGGTGCCGTCGCCGGTCGGCTGTCCCGCGAGGTCGATCGTGTAGGTTGTCCCGGCGATCATGTCGATCGCGAACCAGTCCTCGTCGCCGGCACTTTCGATCTCGCCCGAGTTCGTTCCATTTGGCGCGACGCTGCCCGCCGTCGACGGGTTGGCGGCGAAATCATCCCCGCCCGTGAGGTCCGTCACGGCGAGCTTGTAGGTGCCGGTTGAATCGCCGAAGGCCGCCGCCTCGATGAAATGGGGGCCGTCCTGCGTGGCGGTGAATGTCACGCGACTGTTGAGACCCTCGCCGCCATCATCGTTGAAAATGCCCAACGCGGTCTCGGACGGGTCGTGAATGTCGAGCAGCACGGGGTCGGAGAGCGTGCCCGACGATGTCGGGGCGCCTTCGAGGTCGAACTCGTAGGTGCGTCCTGCCTGCAGGTTGACCGCGAACCAGTCGCTGTCGCCGCCGGTTTCGATCTCGCCGGTCCCGGCGCCCCCGACGGTGACGCTGCCGGCGCTGGCGGCACTTGTGCCGAAATCGTCCGAGGCCGCCGGCCCGTCACCCTGCACGCGCAGCGTGTAGGTGCCGGTATTGCCGCCGAAGGCGGCGGCCGAGATGTAGAACCTGCCGGTCTCGGGTGCCTCGAAGTCGAGGAGGCTGTCGAGGCTCAGGCCGCTGTCGTCATTGAAGGTGTCGGGAATGTAGGCGCCGGTGGCATCGTAGATGCCATCGAGCAGCGGATCGGGCAGGGACCCGCCCCCGCCGCTGTCGCCGTCGAGCGATACCCGGTACGTGTCGCCGCCGGTCAGGTCCACGGCGAACCAGTCACGGTCGCCGGATGTCTCGATCTGGCCGGTGACGGGGGTGTTCAGCGGGGCCACGCCGGTGGTGGCGGTGGTGTCGGTGAAATCGTCGCCCGCAACCGCGCCGAGGTCCTCCACCGCGAGCGCGTAGGTGCCCGTCGCGTCGGCAAAGCCGCTGGCGGCGATGTAGTAGGTGCCCGCGCTGTCGAAGGTGAATTCGAGGTCGCTTTCGAGTATCTCGCCCGAATCGTCGTCGGTGCTGCCCGCCAGCAGGGTGCCGGCAGCATCATGGATGCCGGCCAGCAGGGGGTCGTCCAGCGTGCCGCCATCCGACCACGCGCCCAGCAGGGACACGCGGACGGTCTGCCCCGCGGTCGCGTCAAACGCGAACCAGTCCTCGTCGCCCGGCTGTTCCACCTCGCCGGTGACGGTGGCATCGGGCAGGATCGCGCCGGTGGTCGTGACGTCGCCGGCGAAATCGTCGCGCGGTCCGTTGTCGGTCACGCGCAAGGTGTAGCTGCCCGTGCCCGCGCCGAACGCACCGGCGGCGACGAAGAAGTCACCCGATTGTGACGGCGTGAACGCGACACGGCTGTTCAGGCTGGTGCCGTTGTCATCGTTCGTGGTGTCGGCGACAAGCTGCCCCTCGGCATCGTGGATGCCGCGCAGGAACGGATCGGCAAGGCTGCCGTCCTGCGTGGGCTGGCCTTGCAGGTCGAACGTGTAGGAGCGCCCACCCTCCAGCGTGACCGCGAACCAGTCGGTGTCGTTGCTTTCCTCGATGATGCCGGTTGCCGCGCCGTCGGGCGCGACAGCCCCGTTGGTGAGCGTGCTGTCCGCGAAATCGTCAAGGCTGGCCGTGTCGGTGACGCTCACCCGGTAGGTCCCGGTGGCGTCGTCATAGCCACCCGCGGCGACGTAGACGGTGCCGCTGTACGGCGCGGTGAAATCGAGCCGGCTGTTCAGCCCCTCGCCGCCGTCATCGTCCGAACTGTCGGCGAGAAGATTGCCGGCCTCGGTATGGACGCCGCGCAGGAACGGGTCCGTCAGGCTGCTATCTGTCGTCGCGGCGCCTTCCACGTCGATCGTGTAGCGCGCCCCGGCCACGACCTCGACGCCGAACCAGTCAACGTCGCCCGCGTCCTCCAGCGTGCCGGTGGCGGCGCCGCCAAGCGGCACGACGCCCGTCGTGGCCGGACTTTCGGGAAAATCGTCCGTCTGCCCACCGGACACGACCGCAAGCTCGTAGCTGCCCGTCGCCGTGCCGAAGGCGCCGGCGGAAATGAAGACCGACCCGTCGGCGGACGGGGTGATGGAGGTGAAGCTCTCCAGCCCGTCGAAATCGTCGTTCGCGGTGCCGGCGATCAGCGTGCCCGTCTCGTCAAGGATGCCGTGAATGAACGGGTCGGACAGCGTGCCATCGTCCGACGGCGCGCCTGTCAGGTAGATGTCGTAGGTCGTCCCCGCCGTCACCGGCAGTTCGAACCAGTCGCGGTCGTATTCGAAATCCACGGCGCCGGATACGGTACTGTCGGGCATGACCGTGCCACTGTCACCAGTCGTATCGCCGAAATCGTCGCTGATCTCGGGGGCCGAAACGCTGAGCGTATACGTGCCTGTTTCGCTGGAAAAGGCGCCGGCCGCGATGTAATAAACCCCGGTGGCGGACGGCGTGAACGCGACATAACTGTTCAGGGTTGGGTCGAGCGGGGAATCGTCGTTGAGCGTGCCGCTGATGAACGCGCCCGAGCTGTCGTGAACCCCCTCGATATAGGGATCGGACAACGTGCCCATCGCCGTTTCCAAGCCCTCGAGGCTGATTTCGTAGGTCAGCCCGCCCTGCAGCTGTATGGCAAACCAGTCGGTGTCGAACGCGTCCTCGATACTGCCGGTCGCGGTCCCCCCGGGCAGGATCGAGCCGAAGGTGGACGGGTCGGCGGAGAAATCATCGGGCATGGCTTGGTCCTTGGTTCCTGGGTGGTTCGATGAACCGCGTAGCTGGCGTGATCACGGGTGGCCCGTTATGCTTGCCTGAAGTGGCTCGGAGAATGGGGTCGGGCTCATCGAAGTCGGAAAAGTGTTTACATGTCGTTTATGACGATCAAATAAGGCCGATCTTCCTGCGAAAGTCAACGTTCTGATCCCGCTTGCGAGTGCAGGACGAGGAGCAGCATTTTCGCGATGACATGGATACGGTCCCGCGCCGGGCGTTTCATCCGTTTTGCGCTCGCCGCGACAGCGTAGCAGGTAGTTGGCCACTCGGTCGGTCGCGCTGCGCAGCCTGAGACCCGTGGAGGTCTTGACGACGGCCCGGTAGCATCGTGCCGGTTCCACCAGCACGGCCCGGGCAAAGGCGTTGTCCTGCTCGAACACACTGCGCACATCTGGCGAGGGCGCGGTGTTTGCCGCGCCGAAGTGTCAGGAGGGACGAGATCTGAACAAGCGACAGGGCTTCACCCGCACCGACCGGTACCGCGCACTGGGGCTGAGAAACTCCACCTGCGCGGTCTGCCTCGCCGTCTGGCCGGTCTTCTGGACCACCGGCGTCAAGATCAGGGGCGAGCTGGGGCTCGGCGACACGAAGCTCGGCCTGCTGGTGGCGACGACGGTGCTGACCGGATCGATCAGCCGGATTTTCCTCGGGGTCTGGACCGAACAGGTCGGCGGGCGTGTGATTTTCCCGCTGCAGATGCTCATCAAGACCGTCTGCGTCTGGGGGCTGACCAGCGTCACCAGCTATCCGGTGTTCGTCGTCGCGGCGCTGTGGCTCGGGCTTGCCGGAGGCTCCGTCATCGTCGGATGGAGTTCCCCCGGCTTGGAGGGCGATTCCGCGTGCGATCGGGCTGCTCTGCGGCGCGCGGTGCGAGGGGTACGCCTCATCGTCAATCGGTCGTGATGTCCGCGCGACGGAAGCGATCCACGAGGATCATGTGCGGCACGGTCAACGCGGCCAGACCGATGAAGATGACGCGGAGGCCTTGTTCGGTCATTCCCGCCAGTGTTCCCGTGATGCCCAGTCGCAACGGTACCAAGGCGACCAGCGTTACGATCAAAGACAAGACCAAAGCTATGCCGAGCGCCCGTCGCCCGTGCGGGACAGCCCGCATCGTCGAAGTGAAATGCCGGACGGAATGGAGGGCGCAGAAATAGACCGCGAAATACATCAGCGGTGGCAAGAACGTCGCGGTGGCCCAGAGGACCAACTGCTCCAACACGGCCGACACGGACACGCGTTGAGGGGTCAGCAAGGAAACGGCCAGCACCGCCAGTCCGGCGATGCCCGCCAGCGCCGCGGCATCGGCCGCCAGCACAGCGCCCCTCTGCGCGAGCATCGCGAAGATCGCCTCGACCTCGGCGTGGTGCAGCAGCGCCGGCGCGCCGACGGTCGCAAGGCCCCCGGACCAGCGCAGTGCCGGCAGACCCTCGGCCCAGTCCTCGGAAAAATGCAGCATCGCGTAGGCGAGGAACGCCAGCAGGGCCAACCCGGGCAGAAGCAGCCAGACCGCGACCACGGCGCCCGACAGCCCGAGATAGAGGGCCGCGAACGTCGCTTGCCGCGCCGGGCCTTGGAGTGGCCAGAGCGCCTCGGCGATCGGCAGGTCGAGCGCCCCGTGCGGCAGGCCGAGAATGGCCACCAGCGGCGCGAGGATCAGCACCTGAGCCGGCAGCGACGGATCGAAGAGGGCTTGCACCGCCGTGATGCCAATGGCGGCCAGCGCGAACAGGGCCGTCTGCCAGTGCGCCGCGATCATGCCGGGCGCAGGGCGGCACGCAGGAATGGCACCGTGGGAAGCGATGTCATGACCGACAGCCGATCCACCGGATGGATCGACCCGGACAGGAAGTGTTCGAGCCGGTCGGGGGCCGTGTTGCGGAAAAGGCTTTCGAACAGGGCCGGTCCTCGATCCGGCATGGTCTGGATGACCTGCAGGAACACCCTGTCCATGAAGCGGCTGACGGGCCCGTCGAGCGTGCCCGGCGCGTCGCTGCCCGTGGCCAGCGCCCGCGCCACGAGGTCGGCCTGCCGCTGGATCCGCGCGAAGGCGTAGCCGGTCGACGGGCGCGCGGCGCCGCCGCCCAGCCCCATGCGGATGCACCCGTCAGGCGCCGGGTCGTGAAAGCCGACCTGCATCGGCAGCGCGCCGTGCTCTTCGCGCAGCACTTCGTGATGGCCGGCCCCCAGCGTGTCGATCTCCTCGGCAAGCCAGGTCTCGAAGACGTCGCGGCCCGGCGATCGCGGGGCGAAGGACGTGACCTCGACCAGTGCGAGATCGCGCGCGTAGGGCAGGATGTAGACGAAATCGACACCGGCGCTGCGGGCGGGCCGGAACTGCATCAGCTGCACGACACCCGGGTCGAACACCGGCCGCTCCGTCCGGATTTCGCGGCCAAGGAAGAACTGACCGTAGCCGGGCAGCCGTTTCGGCGGCCGGGTGTCGATGACGTGGCGGGCGGTGAAGGCACCGGTTCCGGTCTCGATCTGCCAGCCCTGCGCGGTCTTGGCGACGTCCTGCGCCCCGGTCCCCAGCGATAGCTCGGCCGCGCTCGCGTCGTCCAGTAGCGCCTGCGCGCGGTCGTAGAATGCGCCGGCCCCGACGGTCTGATAGCGCAGGTTTTGCGAGGTGCGCCGGACGGCGCCGCCGGGGCCCGAGACATCCCAGGACGTCCAGGAGGCGCGCACGCAATCTTCGAACGGGTCACGCGCCGTGCGCCAGAAGCTCCAGGCGCGATCCTCCGAATAGGCCGCGCGCGGCTCGATGACGCGCAGGCTGCGCCCCGCCGCGGCGAGCCGAACCGCAACGCTGAGACCGGCGCATCCCCCACCCAGAACGGCGATATCGACGTCAGGTCGCGGCATGGTTTGTCTCCTGCCGCCGGATCACACCGGTGCGAAGCTGCGCGCCCGCCGCCGTCACGAACAGCCGCGCCTTGCGATGCCTCGGCACCACGACACGCCCCGCCAGGGCATCGCAATCGCGCGCCCGCAACTCTTCCCCGATAGCGGCATAGAGGTCCGACGCCGCCGCGACGGCCAGCCGGAGCCTTGGCGGAAGGGCCGGCAGCCCCGACCGGCCGGATCGGTAAAGCGCATCGGCCCGCGTCAGCAGCGTGGCCACCGCCGCCCGCACGT